>NZ_JBSMVT010000014.1:0-73282 GCF_053760925.1 Enterococcus olivae | reverse complement strand
CCACTCACAACGTGATGAGTAAACGTGGCTCTCCCTACTTAAGAAAAGCACTGTTTCAAGCGGCACTCATTGCGTCCAGATGTGATCCAGTTTTCAAAGCCTTTTATGATAAGAAACGAGCAGAAGGAAAACACCATCTTACAGCGATTGGTGCTGTTTCAAGAAAGCTATGCTATATTATTCATGCCATTCTAACAAAGAATGAACCGTATGAAATTCGTCAGTAGTGAAAAAATAATCTTTCTGAGGTTTATTTGTGATGCACTTATTCGTTATTTTTCAATCAGAAGATTTTATTTATTTTCACTTGACTTTATATAGTTAGTCTTTCCTGTGAAACTATTGTATTTTTACACGATAAGGTCATTCAATTATTTCATGTGCCAAATAACTGTTTATTTTGGCTCTAATTTCAATGTCATAGCATTGATGGCAACAATAACGGTCGATAAGGACATGAGGACGGCGCCGAAGGCCGGACCCAAGGTAATGCCGATAGGAGCAAGGAGGCCAGCAGCAATTGGAATCGCGATAAAATTGTAGCCTGCTCCCCATACCAAGTTTTGTTTCATTTTACGTGTCGTCTTGTTTGCTAACTCGATAAAGGATTCAATATCCCCTGGATCAGACTGAGTAAGGATAACATCCGCAGAATCCAAAGCTACTTGTGTGCCGGCACCAATTGCTATACCCACATCTGCCATCGCTAGAGACGGAGCGTCATTAACGCCGTCTCCCACCATGATGACTGTTTTACCTTGATTTTTCATTGATTCTACTAAATCATATTTATCTTCTGGAGATTGATTGGCTCTATATTGAATCCCTAGAATTTCTGCAACTCCTTGTGCAGCTTCCTCGTTATCACCAGTAGCCATGAGTGGTTCAATTCCGTAATTTTTCAGCACCTCGATCAAGTTTCTGCTGGTTTCTTTCAGTTCATCTCCCAATGCGACAGCGCCGATTGCTTCATTGTTTTCTACAAGGATACTTAAAGTAGCGCCTTTCGGAGTATCCATACGCAATGCTTTTCCGTATGCCTTTTGGCTGATTAATTGATAGTGGTGGCCGTTCGCCTCCCCTTCTATTCCTGCTCCCGAAACGATTTCAATGGAGTCAAAGGAAACTGACTTAATGCCTTTCGCTTCAGCGTGGTTCACAATCGATTGGGCAATCGGGTGACTGGAGCCCGCCTCTATACCCGCCAACAAGCCTGTAATTTCTTCTTCAGAATATTTATCACTCAAAACAGTGACGTCCAACACTTTAAATTCACCAGTTGTTAAAGTACCTGTTTTATCCAATACCATAACATCCGCTTTAGTAGTTAATTCCAAAGCTTCTCTATTTTTAACCAGTAATCCTCGGCTTGCACCCAAACTAGTACTACGTGATACTACCAAGGGAATAGCAAGACCCAAAGCATGTGGGCAGGCAATAACTAACGTAGTCACAGTAAAGATAACGGCTGTGGGTAGGTCCGCAATGATCATCCAGACTAGTAGAGCGATTAAAGCTACTACAACGGCAATGGAGAACAACCAGCTAGCTACTTTGTGAGCCACATTCTCTGCTCGAGATGGTTGGCTTTGTGCTTGGCTAATTAATGTTTGTACTTGTGAGATAAAGGACTTATCCCCTGTTTCTGTTACTTCTACATATAGGACACCACTACCATTTGTTGATCCACCAATGACTTGATCTTTAACATTCTTTTCGATTGGCTTAGATTCACCTGTTAAGAGGGCCTCGTTTACACGGGATTCTCCGCGAATAATGATACCATCAGCTGGAATATTTTCTCCTGCTTGAACACGGATAACATCTCCAACCTGAAGTTCAGACACAGGGCGCGTTTCAATCGAATCATCTTCTAAAACAACATGAGCGTCTTTTGGCAATAATTCTGCTAGAGCTTTTTGCGCATCTCCTGCTTCACCCAATGCCTTCATTTCAATCCAGTGTCCTAATAACATGATTAAAAGTAAAGTTGTAAACTCAAAGAAGAAGTCCATGACATGTTCTCCGGTCACATATCGAGCGGCCACTGCGTAAACACTATAGGCATAAGAAACCGTTATTCCCAAAGTAATCAAGGACATCATGCCTGGAGCTTTTGAATTAAACTCATCTTTCGCACCCATGTAGAATGGTTTTCCGCCATAAATGTATAGAATTGTTGCCAATACAGCTGCTACAACGTCTGCATAAGGAAAGATAATTTGGAAAGGCAACTGAATATCCATCACAGGAGTAATGAGTAAGATTGCAATTCCTAATGGGAGTGACTTCAAGAAAATCTCCTTAAAGCTACCGTGATGGTGGTGGGCATGCCCTCCCATTGCGCCATGATCCATTTCACTGTGATCCATCTTGCTGTGATCCATCTGACTATGGTCCATCGCACTATGGTCCATCTTGCTGTGATCCATCGTACTATGGTCCATCTTGCTATGTTTCATTTTATTGTCCGCGGTATGTTTATGCGACGAATGATTGCTGTGTTTATTACCCATATACGCTCCTCCTAAATTTTTAAAAAAGACCTCACTTTTTCTTCTTGATATAAAAATGTGAGGTCCGTCTTATGAATATACGTGTGACATTTGCACTAATTATAGTTCATTTCTATTCCACTAAAGAATATTTCGTATCGGCTAGCGCAGCATTGAGCGTTTCGGTATCAATCTCTGTTTGACTTTCAAGTACTGCTTTTTTAGTCGCTAAATCAACCTCTACAGATTCAACCCCTTCAATAGCTGAAAATTTTTCTTGCACTGTATTGGCACAACCTGCACATTTTACGCCATCTAATAAGACTTCTTTTTTCATCATTCATTCTCCTTTTTCTTTTAATTTTTTTATCTTCTTCAAATCGAAGAAGGTCAAAAATAAATCCAATAAACAATTAACCGGCCGGAAAGTCAAAGTGGATTTCTCTACAACAGTGACAGTGAGCCGCTTCAATGATTCCCTTTAACAACAGAGGCACGTCCATCAGCGAAGAAAGGAAACTTTTTCGCGTGACATTCTTACTTATATGGACGAAAATCATTTTTTTGTGTATTCCGCTAAATATTTCTTCAACGGTCGATTTGGCCATAAACTCCTCTTCTATTGCTTCGGCGCACTTAACACAACCAATCCCTTCAATAATCAACCCCGGTCTCATCTTTGTCCTCCTTTAACATTTGTTTCACTTAACAGGCGAAGGTTTGAATCGTCTTAACCGTAAAGCATTGAGCAAGACCGACACCGAACTGAAACTCATTGCGACTGCCGCAAAAATCGGGCTCATCAGCGGGCCGCCGAAAATATACAAGAGACCCATTGCAACTGGAATACCTACAAGGTTGTAAGCAAAAGCCCAGAACAAGTTTTGTTTAATGTTTCGTAGCGTTGTATGACTTAAATCAATCGCAGTCAATACAGCCGTTAAATCGTTACGCATTAGGACAATATCAGCTGATTCTATCGCCACGTCCGTACCTGACCCAACTGCAATACCGATATCTGCTTGAGCTAATGCGGGTGCATCGTTAATGCCGTCTCCAACCATCGCTACCTTCTTACCTGCCTCTTGTAGTTTTTTGACTTCCTCTGCTTTATCTTCAGGTAATACTTCACTTAATACACTGTCTATACCCACTTGCTTAGCAATCGCTTTGGCTGTACGTTTGTTATCTCCAGTAATCATGATTACTTCAACACCGCGTCTTCTAAGTTCTTTAACAGCCTTCATACTATTTTCCTTGAGTGTGTCAGCTACTGCGATAATTCCAGCTAGTTCTCCATCAACAGAGAGATACATCGGTGTTTTTCCTTCGTCTGCTAAACGATTGGATTCTTTTTCCATGCTTGATAAATCAATCTTTTGCTCTAGCATCAGTTTACGGTTTCCAATGTACATATCTTTGTCCTCAATTTCAACTCGAATCCCGTGTCCAGGAATCGCTTCAAAATGATCTGGTTTAGCTAATGTCATGTTCTCTTCTTTTGATTTCTGTACGATGGCTTCGCCTAATGGGTGTTCAGAACCTGTTTCACCGGAAGCTGCATAATATAAAAGATTTTCTTTAGTAATAAGAGGAGTTACCAAAATATCCGTCACGATAGGTTTACCTTCTGTCAGTGTCCCTGTTTTATCAAATACAATCGTGTCTAAATTATGAGTGGTTTCTAACGCCTCACCACTTTTTATCAAGACACCATGTTCTGCCCCTTTTCCGGTTCCAACCATAATACTTGTTGGAGTCGCCAAACCTAAGGCACATGGACAAGCAATGACAAGGGTTGTTATGATAACGGATAAAGCAAATATACCAGATTGACCTGCAATTAACCAAGCAATCCCTGCTAAAACGGCTAATGCTATAACAATCGGTACGAAATATCCGGTAATGATATCGGCCATTCGAGCAATGGGTGCTTTAGACCCTTGAGCATCTTCTACTAATTTTATGATTTGAGATAGAGTTGTATCACTTCCCACTCGAGTCGCGCGGTAATCAATGGAACCATTTTTATTGATACTAGCCCCAATAACCTCGTCTCCACTTTCCTTTTCCACGGGGATACTTTCTCCTGTCAGCATTGATTCATCGACTGAAGTGCGTCCCTCAACAACAACACCATCTACAGGCATACTTTCTCCCGGACGAACTCGAATAACATCTCCTAAAGCGACTTCGTCCACAGTAATCTCTTGTTCCACACCATTACGTATTACTCGAGCTGTTTTAGGAGCCAAGTTAACTAATTTTTCAATAGCTGAGGACATTTGCCCCTTTGAGCGTTCTTCTAAAAATAGCCCTAATGTATGGAGCGCCAAGATAACTCCAGTTACTTCATAATAAAGTAAATCGGAAAAGTTGCCGTAACCCAGACCTGTCCCGATTGTCGCAGCAAGGCTGTAAACAAATGCAGCCGCCGTACCAAGCGCAATCAGGGAATCCATATTTGGGTGACCTTTAAATAAACTTTTAAATCCCTTCTGGAAATATTCCCAGCTTACTACCATTATCGGCAAAGTCAGAATAAGTTGTAAAAGAGAAAAATTAAATGCATTTATCATTGGGTCAACGATATTTGGTAGAGGCATACCTACCATATGACCCATGGATATAATTAATACAGGGATTGTAAATATAATGGATATCCCAAAACGATTTAAAAGTTGCTTCATTCTTTTTTCTTTTTTCTCACGCTTCTCTGCTCGTGAATGATCTTGAGTATCCGTAGTCTCTAATACGGCTGCATAACCACTATTGGATACAGCACCAGTCACATCAGATACTGAAATTGCTGACGGGTTATAAGAAACTTGCATTTTTTCTGTCGCTAAATTGACTGAAGCTTTATCTACGCCCGACAACTTTCCGACAGCTTTTTCAATTGTCTGTGCACAGGATGCACAGGTCATCCCTTCAATTGCAAAGGTTTGCGTCGTTCCTTCTTGGGCAATCAGTTCATACCCTGAATTATCCACTGCTTTTTGTAGATTTTCTACCGAAAAAGTTGGTTCATCGTACTCTATACTTAACTTCTCTGTTGCTAGGTTTACGGAAGCCTGTGTGACCCCACGAACCTTTTTTGCTGCTTTTTCTACTGTCTGTGCACAAGACGCACAGGTCATACCTTCTATGGCAAATGATTTATTCTCCAATTTTTTCGCTCCTTATTCTCCATGATGATGTAAATGGCAATCGCATTGCCCTTCTGCACACTGACAATCAACTTCTTCTACTGCGAAAGCTTTTTTCATCTCTAATATTTCTTCTAGCCGTTGGATATCATCGAAACTTAAAGTATGATCCTTAATGATACTCTCTATTACATTCCCGACATTCTTCCGACAAATACGATCGAAAATATCGTTTGTAAAACTTCTTACCGCTTCTTTCTTTTCGATATTTACCGAATAAATATATTTTCTACCTTCTTGCTCTGTATTCAGTGCGCCTTTTTCCACGAGTCGACCTAAGAGCGTTTTGGTTGTCGCTTGTTTCCAGTCCATTTTTTCTTTCAATATGGAGATGACTTCTTTACTAGTCACTCGACCATTCGCCCAGACTACACGCATAACTTCCCATTCAGCATCTGTGATATGAGGTTTAACTACTATTGTACTCATTCTCTTTCCCTCCTTATTGTTTACATGAGTAAACGTAAATATTAAATAGAGTTTACACTAGTAAACAATTATTGTCAAGAGTTTATGTAAATGAATAATTTGTGATGTATTATTTTTTATAACTTTTTAACTTTCGTTTCGATGCGACACGCCTGACGAAAATATGGATTGTGTTTTAGTTCATTAATTAGGGATTGGTTCGTCGGACACTTCTCTTTTAAAAAAACACCGAAAATAAGCTTTTTCAGAATGTCGGCGGATAGACATCCCACTGTACGGGTTTTCTATCCCCCGATTTCATTTTGATTACAAATTTGAGCCTAACAGGCTCAAGGGGTCACAGCATCGCAAATTGTTCATCTACAAACTATTTCAGCTTTAAACACAAAAAAAAGCAAGGTGAGAGCCCTGCCTTTTTGCGTCTTTATCGGACTATAATTGTATGAGTAGCTCATTGGGGAGTACCATCTTAAAATCTAGGAGAATGATATGCTACTCTCTGTCTATACTATAACTCGAATGTAAGTTCTGGTATATGAATATTGGAAGTTTTTTTGCAAAGATTTAGTTTTTTACAACAGAAGCTTCATAAATAGAATCCACTGCTTCTTTTAGTTTTGCATCAAAGTCTGCATCACTTTGATTAACAGATAAGTCCTGCGTAAGCGCCCGTGAAAAACTTGCTATAACATTGTCATTTTGACTAAGTATTTCGTTCGCTTCGTCTGTTTCATAACCACCTGATAAAGCAACAACACGTAAAACTTGTGAATGATCGGCTAATTCTTGATATAAATTAGCTTTCGTTGGGATAGTTAATTTCAACATCACATAATCATCAGTAGCTAATGCATCTAAATGGTTTTTAATGGATTGGTTTAAATATTCCTCAATTTGTTCTTTA
The DNA here is from genome assembly GCF_053760925.1 of Enterococcus olivae. Lineage (NCBI taxonomy): Bacteria > Bacillati > Bacillota > Bacilli > Lactobacillales > Enterococcaceae > Enterococcus > Enterococcus olivae. The sequence goes on along the minus strand of NZ_JBSMVT010000014.1, from coordinate 66,245 downwards.
TCTTCAGAATGAATATTCACTTCAGGTTCAACGATAGGAACTAAGCCAGCATCAATTATTTCTTGAGCAACTTGAAACTGCTGGGTGACTGCATCATCGATGCCTTTTTCATTATATGAAAGAATGTTTGAACGCATTTTTGTACCAAACATATTTTGTTCTTTTGCTTGTTTAAGTAAATTATTAAGTCCTGGAATTGGCTTCATTAATTGTACGCCATGTTCTTCATCTGCAAGTCCTTGATCTATTTTAATAAACGGAACAATTCCTTTATCGCTTAAATAATCTCCAGCATACTGACCTTCTATCCTATTATTCATCGTATGTTCAAATAAAATCGCGCCAATAATTTTATCCGGAGTAAAAGATGGAGATGTGATGATTCGTGTACGCATTTTGTGAACAAGATCAAACATTTCATCGTCATTTGAATACTGGTCTTCACTGACCCCATAAGCATTCAGAGCTTTTGGTGTACTACCACCGCTTTGATCAAGTGCCGCGATAAAGCCGTCTTTATTCTTTATAGTATCAAAATGTTCTTGATTCATTGATAAATTCCCCTCCATAGATTTTCTGAAATTCCCATAGTTATCCTTCACTAATTAGTTTATTAAAAATTTTCATCATAACAGGTCTTCTTTGCCTATTATCGCTGTTATTACATTTTCTGATTATAAAAGTGGCAGGACTAACGCAATTGCCCCAATAATAATCGCTGTCCAGTTGAGTCCTTTCTGTGGGGAAAATAGCCCGATAATTCCTAGAACGACTGCAGCTACTCCCATCCATACCGGTTGCCAAAAGAAAGCGATTATCCCTACAAGAATTCCAATCCATCCTAACCATTGCCCAGTTGTATTACTCATGATTTATCTTCTCCTTATGCATATTTTTTAATTATTTATTTAATCGAGAAACATATTCTGTTAAACGCACCAAATTAGAAACAAAACCATATTCGTTATCGTACCAAGCAACGGTTTTAACCAATTGTCCCCCATTTGCATCTAATACTTCTGTTAACGTTGCATCAAAAACGGATCCATGTGTAACCCCCACGACATCGGAGGAAACAATTTCATCCTCAGTGTACCCATATGAATCATTCGCGGCTGCCTTCATCACTTCGTTAATCTGATCAACGGTTACCTCTCTATCCAACACCGAGAACAGTTCTACAAAGCCCGCAGTAATGACAGGAACCCGTGTGGTGGTACCCGTAATGATCCCTTTAACCTCTGGAATGACTTTTCCTAATGCGTTGGCAGCGCCAGTCGTAACAGGAATAACATTTTGAGCACCTGCGCGACTTTTACGTCCCCCGGGAGCATCTTGCATGTTTTGTGTCGCTGTATAGGCACGCGATCCTGACATCAGGCCTCGTTGAATCCCAAACTCGTCCACTAATATTTTTGTCATTAAGGCTAAACCATTCGTCGTACAGGAAGCGGCGGAAATAATTTTGTCACTTGGACTCAAAATTTCTTGGTTGACACCAAAGACAACGACTTTCGTTTCTTCATCTTTAGTTGGTGCTGAAATAATTACTTTTTTAGCTCCAGCGTCTATGTGTGCCTGTGCTTTTTCATTAGTTGTGTAGAAGCCTGTACATTCCAAAACGATATCAATGTCCAAATCGGACCATGGTAGTTTTTTGGCATCCTTTTCTTCGAATGTTTTAACTTCTTTGCCATCAACCAGAATTGAATCGCCTCTTACCTCGATATCATAAGGGAAAATCCCATATGCAGTATCGTATTTTAAAGAGTAGGCTAAATCCTCATTATTTGTTAAATCATTTACTGCAACAACCTGTAGTTCTGAGTCCCTCAACTCTTTAATACGGCGAAATGCTAAGCGTCCAATACGACCAAACCCATTAATTGCTATTTTAGTAGTCATTATTTTCCTAATTTTTAAAGTTTAATTATCTCATTTTACTACTAGGAAGAGAAAGGACGATAACCCTGTGTAGATATGATTAACACTTTTTCAATAGCCTCGGAGAGTCTAAAAATCTTATTGTCTAATAATTCCTGATAATCCTCACCTGATATACCTTCAAAGCAACTTTCGATTAGACCAAAAAATGGCTTTTCCACTAGATATTCATCTTTAACTGCGCATATTCCCTTATTGTAAAAATCATAATGAATCATACAACTGCGAAAACTACTATCAAATAAAGCTCTATCATTCACTTCATCCATGAGTGTAGATTTATAGGGAATTTCTATTTTTCTTAAACGATTCAAGCTCTCGTTTACATAGTAAGCGGCAACATACTGGATTCGAAGAAACCAAGAATTCTTACTATCTATATATAGGGGAAGCTCATACTTCACAAAATTTATTGTCACAAAAGATGTAATAAAAAAAGTGTAACTTCCTTTCCGTCGTGTATATGAGGAAAGCGATTGAATTTTTTATCAGTATTATAATCTTTATAAAGCCAATCCATAGAAATTTCATTCTTTTGAATAAAAATCTCTGATTTAAAAGCATTTAAATCTTGAGAGATCATTTGGAGGGCTGAACCTAGAAAAACAGCGAATTCATAAATATTCTGGCTGTTATCTTCCCTAATAGTAAAAGAAGGGTTTTGAAGTAAGAAGCTAATATATTGTGTATTCCCCACAATATGTCTTTCAGCATTACAATAAATTCCAAGATTATAATGCATCTTCCTAGATTGCAACCACTTGAACCTCAACTTTTCTTTGAATTCTTCATCCTGTTGAGAATCTACTAATTTAATTTGCTTTATAGATTTTCCATAACGGTCACTGAATAGTTTGAGCTTATTTCGGACTTGCGTATGACTAATTGGCGATTGAGATAATTGATTAGGCTCAAAATTATACTCTAGATAATTTAGCGCTTCATTGCAGCATAAACAAATATAAGGAAGCAACATTAAATTTGCGGGCGATTTCATATGAAGACCTAAATACTTTAGTGTTTCCACATCATTCTTAATTAAGAATAGCGATCCTGCTTTAAGAAATTCTTCCTTTTTGATAATAAAACTCCTCCAATTCCATTTAATTATAAGCTATAAAATTTTATATTTAAATAAAGCCCCCAAAATCGATTTTAGGGGCTTTCTAGTTTAGTATAATTGGAATCATATTTATCAACTAGTACAGTAACTAATTAATTAGATTTATATATATTGTCTTAACCAGTCAGGAAGATCTGAGTCATCAATATTCCAACTTTCGACTTCCTTTTCACTTTCTTCCCATTCATTTTCATTTCCATCAAAAAACTTCTGTCTATTACACTTGTACTTAACTATTAAATCACCTTCCATTCGATATTCATGCCAATAATAGTTTTGTTTTCCATATCCATCCCATTCATTTGTTACATATAGAGTTCTCATATCTACTCCTCCATTTCTTTTTATCAATTATACCAGATTTTTTGCTACCGCTTTCAAATATTTGCTGATGTAATAGTAAGATATCAAAGATAGATAATATAGTAACTAATCAGTCTATATCAATAATCTTCCGGAAACAATATCGTCACTACATTCCCATCATTAAAAATCCATATCCCATATTTTTCTAGTGCGGTATGGATTTTATTTTTATTGCATATGGCTAATCCTGCCACATTTTCAAAGTAGTTTGATTTATCTCAGTTTTAACTTTAAATATTACTGAGAAATTATTTTTTTTAATGCATCGATACTCAAAGTATTATATTTTTCTCTATGAATCATTCGATGACAATTTGCGCAAACAGGTACTAAATCTTTTTTGGGATCAATCATTTTTTCACTATCGTTCTCGCTCAAAGGTTTAACGTGATGGATTTCTATATAATTTTTTCCATGTTTTCCATATTTTTCCTCAAAATTGAAGTTACAAGCCACGCAGGTATACCCATGTATTTTTAGTGCTTCTTTTCTTAATTTTGGTTTTCGTTCATATCTAAATCCGTAACTAGCAATCTTTCTTCCTTCTATGTCTACAAATTGAGACTCTAGTTCATTTGTATCATTGGTTTTTTCAAATTCTGATAGTGAAGTTAAATAAATTAACAGATTAATTAATGTTTCGCCTGTCCAACCCGTCTCTTTGTTAGACATACTTACCGTTTCAAAATTTTTTTCGAATTTTTCCAACGAATATTTTTTTTCATTTGTTATTCCAGTAACCATGCCTACTCGTCCATCTTTGCCAACTTTTAAATAGAGATTGGCACCTCCAAATAAAGAAGCTTTGTATAAATCTGTCTTTAAGAAATTATATTCTTTAAAATCAGGACAGATATCTTTTAGTATTTTTTTTGCAAGATCTTCAATATTATTCATTCCAGATTATCTCCTATCTGAGTCAATTTTATAATTATTTTTGCTGATTTATATAATATCAAAATAGCTAGCTTACAAAAATTACTGAAATCTCTCTCTATTAAATCAAGTATTTGAGTTATGCTTAATAATTATGGTTCTATACTTTCTAGTGTTGATAGAAATTTACCAGCACTATTTTTGTGTATTTAAAAAACATCTTGAATCCCCTAGAACTAAGTCGTCGAAAACAAATACAAGGGGGAATTCAAGATGCTCGAACTTCATTTTATCAGCACCAGGCTAGATATATCTTCAGTTTCTTAATTTGATAAACTATCCATTAAATAAAATTAATGTAACTGACTTAATGCTTTTTAAGCCTGCAAAAATTAGTAAAAGGCAACCAAAACAAGATTTGTATAGTAGTCTCATTACTATGCAAGTATTTTTAGAAAAAAGTCAATATGCTTTACTCCATAACACTATACTAAAGAGAGCAAAACATTTAGACAAAAAATTAAATTCTATAGATATCAATATAATTATGCAACCTCTTGGATTTCCTGAGAATTGGGCAAAAGAAACTACTGGTATCCCCCAATAAATTGCAAACAAACGCGTTTCCTATCTTGACAGACAGTGAGTGCGTTAACTTAAAATCAATCTAACAAGAGTGAATGGGCCACACGGATATCAAAACAACCATGAATATCTATGCTCATGTGACTGATCGTCAACGTGAAGAAACAACTGATAAATTTGCTAGTTTCATGGGTGAATAAAATGTGTATTTTTAAATATGGCATTCAATATGGCATTCAAACCAAAAAAAGAGCCTCTCCCATAACAGGAAAAGCTCTCATAAACGTTGTGACACCAACGTTTAGTAAGTTCAAAATTATTCCGCAGCGTTTTCGTCTTTGAGACCGTATTTTTTGTTGAAACGGTCCACGCGTCCATCTGCTTGAGTGAATTTTTGACGACCAGTATAGAATGGATGTGAGTCAGAAGTTACTTCGACACGGATCACTGGATAAGTGTTTCCGTCTTCCCATTCAACTGTTTCTTGTGAAGATTTAGTTGAACCTGACAAGAATTTGAAACCTGTAGTTGAGTCCATAAATACAACTGGACGGTAGTCTGGATGAATGTTTTCTCTCATTTTCGCTTTCTCTCCTTTGCCCTGATCCATTTGCTGAGTCAGAGTTGATTTTTTACAACGGTATTATCTTAACATGATTTAATAGCAGATGCAATTATCTTTTTACATTTCTTTTCGGTCTTTTTTCATTGAAGGTGACATCCTGAAAAGCTGCCATAAATTCTTGATTGTTTTTGGTTTTCTTTAGGAACTGAATGAACTGCTCGGTGTATTCCAAAGAATCGCCAGTCATATGATTGCGTAGACGCCAAGTCTCTTCCAACTGCTCGGCAGTCATCAGCATCTCTTCTTTGCGTGTACTTGATTTTTTCAGATCGATGGCCGGGAAGACACGACGATCCGCCAGATGACGAGACAATTGCAATTCCATATTCCCGGTACCTTTGAATTCTTCATAGATGACATCATCCATCCGACTGCCAGTATCGACTAAAGCTGTAGCCAAAATCGTCAAGCTACCACCTTCTTCAATATTACGAGCGGCTCCAAAGAATTTCTTCGGCTTGTATAAGGCTGCCGGATCGATCCCACCGCTCAAAGTACGACCACTTGGTGGAACAACTAGATTATAGGCCCGTGCCAAACGAGTGATACTATCCATTAAGATCACAACGTCACGTTTATCCTCGACCAGACGCATCGCCCGATCCAACACTAATTCAGCCACACGTGTATGATTGTTTGGCTGTAAATCAAAGGTGGAAGAAACGACATCACCTTTGACACTGCGTTCCAAGTCCGTTACTTCCTCTGGGCGTTCATCGATCAAAAGAACGATCAGTTCAACATCAGGATAATTCTCGGTGATCCCATTAGCAATTTCTTTTAAAATACTGGTTTTTCCTGCTTTTGGCGGAGCAACGATCAAGCCCCGTTGACCAAAACCTACCGGAGAAAACAAATCGATCATCCGGGTCGATAAACGGCCCTTGGTTGTTTCCAATTTAATGTGCTTTTCTGGATACAAAGGCGTCAACGCTGGAAAGTGTGGGCGTTCTTTCGCTTCTTCAGGATCCTTGCCATTGACACTCTCTACATGCATCAAGCCATAGTAACGCTCAGACTCTTTTGGTGGACGCGCTTTTCCTGCGACCTTATCTCCATTTCGCAAACCAAAACGACGGATCTGAGAAGTAGAAATGTAAATGTCTTCTGCACTTGGTCCGTAGTTGATGGGACGCAAGAAGCCATAGCCGTCCTGACCCACGATATCCAAGATCCCTTCCATGTAAAAGAAGCCTTGCTTTTCTGCCTGGGCACGAATGACTGCAAGTGACAATTCTTTCTTATTCATTTGACTATAATAAGGAATCTTAAATTCTTTCGCATACGTATAGATCTCTTTCAATGTTTTGTGATCCAACTCTGCCATTGTTAAATAGTCGCTCATATTTACTCCTCTATCATTTCGATTTCAGCGCCTAATGCTGTCAACTTCTCAATAATGTGATCGTAACCTCGCAAGATATACTCTACTTTACCGATTTTCGTCGTTCCTTCTGCCATCAAGCCTGCAATTACTAAGCACGCTCCTGCCCGTAGATCCGAAGCTACAACTTCTGCTCCCCGCAATTCACTAGGCCCTTCCAACAGCATCATATTTCCTTCGATCGAAGCATTCGCTCCCATTCGAACCAATTCTGGGATATGATTGACACGTTGCGCATAGATCGTGTCTGTCACTTCGGAAAAACCATTGGCTTTCAGTAATAACGGTGTAATCGGCTGCTGCAAGTCGGTCGCAAATCCTGGATATGGATAGGTTTTTACAGTAGCAGGACGTAAATCTCTAGATGGATGCACGTGAATACTGTCTTCACTGATATCCATCGCTACACCGATTTCCTCTAGTTTGGAGATAAAGCTATCTAAATGCTCATAGATCACATTTTTGACAGTGATTCCTTCTCCAACAGCTGCGGCTAAAGCCAGGTAGGTTCCCGCTTCAATCCGGTCAGGAATGATCGAATGACGACAACCATGCAGCTCTGTCACACCATCAATTCGGATTTCATTGGTTCCGGCTCCACGGATTCTTGCGCCCATATTGTTCAACAAGGTCGCAACATCAATGATTTCAGGTTCTCTTGCAGCATTTTCAATGATCGTTCGACCTTTCGCTTTAACGGCAGCCAACATCACGTTGATCGTAGCACCGATCGAGACCATATCCAAGAAGATACGATCACCCTTCATGCCTTCTTCAGACGTTCTCAGATACATCGCACCATGCTCATTTGTCACTGTTGCACCTAAGGCTTCAAAGCCCTTGACATGCAAATTGATCGGACGCGGTCCCAAATGACAGCCCCCAGGCAAACCAACGACACCTTCACCAAACTTGCCAAGTAATGCACCCATAAAATAATACGAAGCACGCAAACTATTGATTTTCCCACTAGGCATTGGGATCGAAACGATTTCCGTTGGGTCGATCTCCAGCTGATTGTTTTCAAATTTTGTTTTTACACCCATGATCTCCAGGATCTCTATCAATGAATGAACATCCTGAATATCTGGCACACCTTCTAGAATAACTGGAGAATCTGCTAGAATGGCAGCAGGGATCAACGCTACGGCGCTGTTTTTAGCACCACTGATCGTTACTTCACCTGACAAGGGACGATTCCCGCGAATGACTATTTTTTTCATTTATTTTTCACCTGTTGTTTTTTCAAATTTATATACGAATCACCCTTCATTCTACCATACAAAAGGGAAAGAAAAAAGCCAGCAAGAGCCAGCACAAGGAAATTTTATGCTTTCATTTTTAGCTGATAAAGCTGACATTCGATGTAAAATAAACCAAACCTTCAAAAACGTTTCACATCAGAATTTCTATCTGATAAAATAAAAACGGAGGTGGTCGCATGCAACAAAGAAAATATTGTGAAAAAAACGGGGATATTTACTGTTCCTTGATCGTAGCATCGGCTGCTGCTCTTACACATCTACAAAAGGAACTGACCAGACATCACTTCACTTATACGCAAGTACTGGAGACACGATCCATCGATACAACTTCTAAAGACAAACTTGGAATCGCTTATACGGCAGAATTTCTTTTAGTGGTGACGACTGGACAAAAACTTTTCCAATATCTGCTTCATCCTTGCCCTTATACAGACCAGAATGCGTTCGTTTTTACTGAACGACACAAATTATACATGACTAAAGACTATCTTGAGGTTGTCTTAAAACCAGACCAACTGCCACCTTACTCCTCTTTTGAAATATTGGCATAAAAAAACTCTTGGAACCGTAGCTCCAAGAGTTTTAAAAATTTTTAATTAAGCTTTGTCAGCTGAACCGAACCATTCGATATGTTCGATTGCATCTTTGATGATCGCAGCTTTACCAGGTGCCAATAATTTACGAGGGTCAAAACCTTTTCCTTCCAAATCTTTGCCAGCTTCGATGTATTCACGAGTTGCTTTAGCAAATGATACTTGGAATTCAGTGTTTACGTTGATTTTAGAAACACCCATTGAGATTGCTTTTTCGATTTGTTCTTGAGGAATACCTGAACCACCATGTAATACTAATGGCACATCTTCACCAACTGCGTCAGCAATTGCTTGTAAGTGGTCAAATGCTAAGCCAGTCCAGTTTTCTGGGTATGCACCGTGGATGTTACCAATACCACATGCTAAGAAATCAATTCCTGTATTAACGATTTGTACACATTCATCGATGTCTGCTAGTTCACCAGTACCGATGATTCCATCTTCTTCTCCACCGATTGAACCAACTTCACACTCTACAGAAACACCTTTAGCGTGAGCTTTTTCAACAACGTCTTTAGCTAAACGCAAGTTTTCTTCAAATGGTAGATGAGAACCGTCAAACATAACTGAAGTGTAGCCAGCTTCGATACATTCTAAAGCATCTTCGTATTCACCGTGGTCTAAGTGTAAAACAACTGGTACAGTGATGTTCATAGATTCGATCAAATCTTTCACCATGTTAACAACTAGTTTGTAGCCGCCCATGTATTTTGCAGCACCCATAGAAGTTTGGATCAATACTGGCGCATTTTTAGTTTGAGCAGCCTCAAGGATTGCTTGCGTCCATTCTAAATTGTTTGTGTTGTATGCACCTACAGCGTATCCACCTTTGCGCGCTGCTTTAAAGATCTCAGTTCCTGATACTAATGGCATAATAATTTCCTCCTAAGTTTGTTTAAAACTTTATTTGTTAAGTCAAGCTTAACCAACGCCTTCATTTTATCAAATATTTTCAGATTTTTCTACTAAAACTAGAGAATTCTGAGTATTTTTCATTTTTTCCTTTGTTTCAACAACTATAGTCATCGAAAATTTTCTGAAAGGATACGTCCTTTGCTTCAAGTAAAAGAAACACTCTGTTTCTTCCTAGAGCAAGAAGACAGAGTGTTTTTCGAAAATGACTATTTTTGATTGTCTAACGATGCATCAATAAAGGCTTGGAACAAGGATTGTGGACGGTTCGGTCTAGAAACTAATTCCGGATGGAACTGGCAACCCACAAAGAATTTATTCTCAGGGATCTCTACAATCTCTACCAAGCGGTCATCTGGTGATACACCGGAAAAGACGAATCCATTGGCCTCAAACTGTTCACGGTAAGCATTGTTGAACTCATAGCGATGACGATGACGTTCTTCCACCATTTCGGCATTTTGATACGCCGCAGCTGTTTTACTACCTGCTTTTAATTTGCAAGGATACAAACCTAAACGAAGGGTTCCACCCAAGTTCTCAATATTTTCCTGATCTTCCATCAGATCAATAATATTATGAGGTGTTTTTGGTTCTGTCTCAGCCGAATGAGCATCTTTCAGTCCCACGACATTGCGAGCAAATTCTACACAGGCCATTTGCATACCCAAACAGATCCCTAGGAAAGGAACATCCTTCTCGCGAGCATAACGGATCGCTTCGATTTTTCCTTCGATCCCACGGTCTCCGAAGCCACCAGGTACTAAAATACCATCCGCATCCTTCAATCGTTCTGCCACGTTGTCTTCTGTAATATCTGATGCTCTGACCCAATCGATGTCAATATCTGTATCGTCTGTAAAGCCAGCATGTTTCAACGCTTCAACTACTGAAAGGTAGGCATCTGGTAACTCGACGTATTTTCCGACCAATGCGATACGAACCGTTTTCTTCAAGTTCAATACTTTTTCTTCCAGTGCTTTCCATGTTGTCATGTCTGCTTCTGGTGCATCGATTTTTAACTGATCACAAACGATCTGATCCATTTTCTGTTTTTGTAGGTTCAATGGAATAGAGTACAGTGTGTCGACGTCCAAAGATTCGACCACGGCTTCTGGCGCCACATCACAAAATTGAGCCAGTTTGTTTTTGGTGCCCTGAGAAACTGGCTGTTCTGCCCGAACAACTAAAATATTTGGTTGGATCCCTAAACTGCGCAACTCTTTGACACTGTGCTGAGTTGGTTTGGTCTTCATTTCTCCGGCAGCCTTCAAGTAAGGAATCAACGTCGTATGAATATACAGCACATTTTCAGCCCCTACGTCGGCTTTCATTTGACGCAAAGCCTCCAAGAATGGTAGAGACTCAATATCTCCAACAGTTCCGCCAACTTCTGTGATGATGATGTCTGCATCCGTCGTTGTGGCAGCTCGCATAATCTTGTCTTTGATCTCATTGGTGATATGAGGAATCACCTGAACTGTTGCCCCCAAGTATTCACCTTTACGTTCTTTGCGTAAGACTTCTGAATAAACCTTCCCTGTCGTCACGTTGGAATACTGATTTAAGCTGATGTCAATAAAACGTTCATAGTGTCCCAAATCCAAATCTGTTTCTGCGCCATCATCTGTTACAAAAACTTCGCCATGCTGATACGGACTCATGGTTCCTGGATCGACATTGATGTATGGATCAAATTTTTGGATCGTTACTTTCAATCCACGATTTTTTAGTAAACGGCCTAGCGATGCTGCGACAATCCCTTTTCCAATAGAAGAAACAACGCCACCTGTTACGAAAATGTATTTTGTCATTAATAAAAACCCCTTCTCTGTTTTTGGGAAGGAACGACAGCTGTTCAAATACAAAAGCTCCCTATCCAAATCGATCATTGAATAGGGAGCGTATTTTCTGCTTATCGACTCTTTTTAAGAGTGCCCAAAAAAAATAATATACTCTTTCCCTATGCTTGTCAACACATTTGGAAACTTTCTGAAAAACACAAGAGAAGCCTTTGAATTAGGCTTCTCTCACTGTCATGTTATTAATAAAGTTCCAAATATTGTTCTCTTTCCCACTCAGAAACCGACTGGCGATAAGCTGCCCATTCCATTCGTTTTGCTTCAACAAAGTTTCCATAGATATGTTCACCTAAGGCATCAATTACTGTCGGACTTTTGCGTAATTGCTTGATCGCATTGTGGAGAGTTGACGGCAGATCATAAATTTCAGCTAGCTCACGTTCTTCTTCCGTCATGACATAAATATTGCGGTCAACTGCTTCCGGTGGTGTCAGCTTGCGACGGATACCGTCCAAGCCAGCCTCAAGTAAAACAGCCATAGCCAAATAAGGGTTGGCTGTCGGATCAACTGAACGTAATTCCAGACGTGTCGACAAACCGCGAGACTCTGGCACACGAATCAACGGTGAACGATTGTGACCTGACCACGCCACGTAAACCGGCGCTTCAAATCCTGGAATCAAACGTTTGTAAGAATTGATTGTTGGATTGCAGACTGCTGTATAAGCCCGGGCATGTTCGATCAATCCCGCTAAAAATTGATAGGCTGTTTTGCTTAACTGCATATCACCCTTCGGATCAAAGAACACGTTCTCTTCCCCTTGGAATAAAGACATGTTGCAGTGCATCCCTGAACCCGCGATACCAAATAAAGGTTTTGGCATGAAGGTTGCGTGTAGACCATGCTTGCGTGCGATCGTTTTGACCACTAATTTGAAGGTCTGGATGTTGTCACAGGCTTCAATCACTTCTGCATATTTAAAATCGATTTCATGCTGTCCTGGTGCAGTCTCATGGTGAGAAGCTTCGACTTCAAAGCCCATTCTTTCCAATTCAAGCACGATGTCTCGACGGCAGTTTTCTCCCATGTCTGTTGGTGCGAAGTCAAAATAACCGCCTTTATCATTTAAATCGGTGGTGATTTCGCCATCTTCATCTAATTTGAATAAGAAGAATTCCGGTTCTGGTCCTAAGTTAAAGGAAGTAAAGCCTAGATCATGCATTCCTTTTAAGACACGTTTCAAGTTTCCGCGAGGATCTCCTTGAAAAGGAGTGCCATTCGGATTGTATACATCGCAAATCAAACGAGCCACTTTTCCATGATCAGTCTCCCAAGGAAAAATCATCCATGTAGACAAATCTGGGTAGAGGTTCATATCGCTTTCCTCAATACGAACAAATCCTTCAATAGAAGAACCGTCAAACATCATTTTATTTTCTAATACTTTATCTAGTTGGCTGACCGGAACTTCCACGTTTTTGATCGTTCCCATAATGTCGGTGAACATCAATCGTAAAAATCGAACGTTCTCCTCTTCGGCAATTTGTTTAATTTGTTCTGCAGTGTAGTCCACTCTTGGCATATTATCCCGTCCTTTTATTTTTTCATTTACTCTTTACTACAGGCGCGGCCGCCCGTTGTTTGGATGTGGGTTTGGATGACTCAACCCACCTTGAGACAAGATTTCATCATAAAAAATTCGACGAACATCTTTGTCGGTCAATGGTTTCTTTTCTCTAGCTGCCTGTTCCTCGGCTTTTTTCATTTCATACACTCGTTTGATCCCTGCCATATTCAGTCCATCAGAGAGGTAATCTTTGATTTCTAACAAGGTATCAATATCATTCAGTGAATACATTCGACGATTGCCTTCACTTCTTTCTGGGTGAATCAAATTTTGTTCCTCGTAATAACGAATTTGACGAGCAGTCAAATCCGTCAGCTTCATAACTGTACCAATTGGAAATACTGACATCGAACGTCTCAGTTCTTTTTCTCGCATGACTTCATCCCTCTCTTTCATATGGATCAACGAATAAATATAGAGTAAATATAGCAATAATTTTTTTATTCGTCAACCAATTATGTAAGGAAATATAACATCGAAAGTCATTTTACGTTACAATTCACAGTCACTTTTACAAAGAATGCTTCACGGCAATCCTTCGCGAATTTTACTTGATCCGGTCGTTTCAAGACTGCCAAGCTTCACACTAGCTTTAATCGTAAAAAAACCTGCTCTAATTTGACACTTGAAAGTCTTTTCACGTCTATTCTACGGCTAACATTAAAAGCTTCTCGCACTGAAAGTTTGTTAGCCTCATTCAACAACTGCCATTTGTCGCTTCTTTACACGAGATTTTCTGCTTTCTTTTTGGATCCACCTATACCAAAGTAATTCTTTTCTTAGACTATTCTTCCTCCATCCGACGCAGAGCGTACGAATTAGGCTGAGCAAAGCCTTTCAATTGATAGACTTGTCTTTCTTCCTCATAGTCAGCCGACAGTAAAAGCGTTTCCCTTTTCAACCGATTCAACACGGTTCCTTCATCCTGTCCTAACGACAAATGATACGGTTCCAAAACTTCCATTAAAAGTAATTTGATCGCATCACTCAGAGCTTCCTTACCTTTTGAGCTTTTCGCAGAAATCAACACATTTGGAAATAGCGTTGGTACAAACTGTTCCGCATCTATTTTGTCTGCTTTGTTGTAGATGGTCAACATCTGCAAACCTGCTAGGTCTAACTGATTCATTAAATTCAATACCGTTTCTTCCTGCTGGATTCGATTTTCAGCACTAGCATCTACTACATGTAAGAGCAGATCCATGTTTTGGCTTTCCTCCAGGGTCGAATGAAAGGCATCGATCAACTGTGTCGGTAAATCTTGGATAAAGCCTACCGTATCGGTGACAGTCACTTCAAAACCTTCTGGCAGGCGCCATTTTTTCGTTAAGGGATCCAAGGTTGCAAACAACTGGTCCTGCTCGTAGGTCTGTGCACTGGTCAGAATATTCAGAATCGTTGATTTTCCTGCATTCGTATAGCCGATCAGTCCAATCTGGAAGGTTTGATTGTCTTTGCGTTTTTGTCTGGTGCGTTCTCGGTGCTTTTCTACTTCTTTTAATTCCTTTTTGATGACCGTGATCTTGTTACGGATATGACGGCGGTCGGTTTCCAGTTTGGTTTCACCAGGACCTCGTGTACCGATCCCTCCGCCTAAACGAGACATGTTTTTTCCTTGTCCGATCAATCGAGGCAGCAAGTATTCCAGCTGTGCCAGTTCCACTTGTAGCTTGCCTTCTTTCGAACGTGCCCGCATCGCAAAAATATCTAAGATCAGCTGGACTCGATCGATCACTGGTAGACCCACAGCATCGCCAATCAATTGGCTTTGACGAGGGGTTAGTTCATGGTTGAAGATAATTAGATCTGCTTCATGGGCATCTGCCAGCTGCTGCAGCTCCTCCAACTTGCCCTTGCCGATCACCGTTTGTCGATCGACTTGAGGCCTGCGCTGGATCAAAGAGAAAACGACTTCTCCTTCTGCTGTTTTGGTCAAGCTCTTCAATTCCGTCATCGATTCTTCGAAATGCCGGTAGTTTGCTTCTGTTTCAACGCCCACTAAAATAATACGTTCTTGTGCTTCCATTTTTATTCCTCCAGCCATTTTTGGATGTCTGACTCTAATTGAGGCAACGTCTCTGGTTTATCAACGAGATCCACCCAATACGGTGACAGGCGATTACGAAACCATGTCAATTGTCGTTTGGCATAGCGACGTGAGTGTAGCTTGATCTCCTCTGCAGTCTCTGCCAATGTTGCCTGTCCCGCAAAATAAGGGAAAAACTCTTTGTAGCCGATGCCCAACGCAGCCTGTGCCTCTGGAAAGTCTTTGATCTGTGCTGCTTCTTCAAGTAAGCCCGCTGTCATCATCAAGTCAACACGCAAATTGATTCGTTCGTACAAGCGCTCCCGATCAGTGGTCAAACCGATCAAAAAGTAATCATAGAGTCGTTGGGGCTCTTTTTTAGGCGCTGCAATACTTTCACCGGTGGTCTCGATCACTTCCAACGCACGAATTACTTTGCGCTGATTGTTCCAATGGATTTTTTCAGCCGCCAGTGAATCTTTGGCTTTCAACAGTTCCCACAAAGCCTGATTGCCTTTTTGCTGGGCAAACTGCTGGTACTTTTCACGGATACTCGTATCTACTACTTGCTGTTCGCCACCCAACTGGAAATCATAGAGTAGCGCCTGAATGTACAGACCCGTTCCGCCAACGACGATCGGCAGATGTCCCCGCTGCTGAATCTCGCTGATCTGACGACGCGCTTCTTTTTGAAATTCAGATACAGAGTAGGATTCGGTGATTTCCCGAATGTCGATCAAATGATGGGGAATTCCAGCGGCTTCTTCCGCTGTAACTTTCGCTGTTCCGATATCCAAACCACGATAAATTTGCATCGAATCCCCACTGATGATCTCACCCTGGTACTTTTGGGCCAATTGTATACTTAAAGCAGTCTTGCCAACAGCCGTTGGTCCGACGATCACTAACACTTTTTCCATTTTATCCCTCTATCGATCATTTCTTTTTACTTCTAATGCTTTTTCAGGAAAGTCAGTGAAGATTCCAGCGACACCGCAATCGATGCAGCATTTGATTTCCGCTTTTTTATTGACCGTCCAAGGTCTGACAGCCAAAGGAAATTCTCTGATTTCATCTTGGTGCTTCCAAACCCAACGTATATCTGGATGCAAGCCCTGAATAAAGGATCGCTCCAAAGCCATTGGCGGCTTCTTCTCTGATTTGCCCATAATAAAATCAATCTGCGTTTCTGGTTCCAAAAGATGGATTCTTTCCAAAGTGGACATATTAAAACTACTATATCCATAAGTGAAGGGCCACTCTTGACTAGTCAGTAATTGTGACACTTTCTCTTCGATTCCCGGATAAGGTTCTTTGTCTGTTTTCAGTTCGATCGCCAGCATGCCGCGATAATTTCGAGTCACCAACAGGTCTAATACTTCTTTTAAAGTCGGTACTTTTGTAGAAGCATATTTTTCATCAAACCAGCTGCCGGCATTCAATTCCTTGATCTCTGACAATGTTTTTGACAGAATCGCACCTCTGCCATCAGTGGTGCGATTCACCTCTTCATCATGCATCACGATGAGTTCTCCGTCTTTTGTTAATTGAACGTCCAACTCAATACCGTCTGCACCTAAACGAACGGCTTCTGCAAAAGCCGGCAAAGTATTTTCTGGACGTGTCCCACTGCTTCCGCGATGAGCAAAAATCTTCATTCCTGTTCACTCCAATCAGAGTTATTCTAACATGTCTTAACCTGTAAATTCAAAAAAAGAGAAATTGAATAGCCATCTTCAATTTCTCTTTGTCTCATTTGATTCCTATAAAGCCTTTGAAAAGTAAGTCATTGGTTTTTCTGACATTTGTTGCATTTGGACTTTGCGCTCATAGACCATCTCTGTCAGCTGATCTGAGAACTGCTCCATCAACACACGTCCACCTTTGAAGGTATAACCACCGATCGCCACAACCTCTTCTGGCGAAAGAACAACTTTGCGGGTGGCGATTTTTTTAAAGAATTCTTCCAAAAAGTAATTTGGCAGATAAAAGCTGTTTTGAGCAGCAAAGGACTGTAGATAGATATAATCATCTACCGTAATATAGCAATCATCAAAGGCATCGAAGCTCACATACTTGTCCATCATCACGATCCGTTTTTCCAGGACCTCAATGATTTTTTTATTTAAAAGTACCAAAGTCTCGATTTCCTTGACTTTATGCTCCAACAGTCGTCGTTGTGCTTCCTTGCGTTCATCGTAGCGGATGCGTAGATTGAAGGCCACCACAGTAAGTAACGCTCCGATAACGACACCAATCATCCCAATAAAAAATTCAGTCACTTGCTTTCTCCTTTCGTTTTTCTTTCTATCCATCTTATCATATTTTTCTTTTATTTACCCAAGATTTTCTATTTGACCTTTATTGACCTTGTGTGTATACTTACATTTAGATAAAGGTTGCTCTTAGCAACAGTCATTTATCAATCTAGTCAGAATTGAAGGAGGATCCCTTAGATGAATTTAATTCCTACAGTTATTGAACAATCATCTCGTGGAGAAAGAGCGTATGACATTTACTCTCGCCTATTAAAAGATCGTATTATCATGTTGAGTGGTCAAGTAACCGATGATTTAGCCAACTCGATCATCTCACAATTATTATTCTTGGATGCACAAGATTCAGAAAAAGATATCTACTTGTATATCAATTCTCCAGGCGGTAGCGTGACTGCTGGTCTGGCGATCTATGACACGATGAACTTCGTGAAAGCCGATGTTCAAACGATCGTCATGGGTATGGCTGCTTCAATGGGAAGTTTCTTGTTGACAGCGGGTACGAAAGGCAAACGCTTTGCCTTGCCGAATGCCGAGATCATGATTCACCAACCACTTGGCGGTGCCCAAGGACAAGCAACAGAGATCGAGATCGCTGCACGTCATATCTTGAAAACACGCGAACGCTTAAACAAAATCTTAGCCGAGCGTACCGGTCAGCCGATCGAAGTCATCGAAAAAGATACCGACCGCGACAATTTTATGTCTGCGGAAGAAGCAAAAAAATACGGCTTGATCGACGAAGTAATGGTCAACAGATAAGAAAAAAGACTGAAACGTCAACGTTTCAGTCTTTTTTTTTAATCATATTGTGCCAGATTCCAATTTTCGATCAGCTTGTTCAATTTCGTGTGATAGTCTGGATCTGTCGCGTATTTTCCTGTCAATGCACGAGTGGCCTCTTGATAGGTCGCTGCATTGGATCGCCAAGCACCCTGATAGAATTTGGCATTGTAGCTTAAACCGTTGGCCAGTAGTTTGGCATTGTCCTGCAACGAATCAGCCACAGTCTCATACTTTCTAAAGGAAGCGGGCAAGGTCACACGAACACCGTTGATCACTTCGTCCGATGGAATATCATAGGAAGCAAAACGTCCGGCATCTGATTTGCTGTACTTGATTCCGAATAAGTTATTGGCTTCTTTTGACAGCTTACTAGCACCAAAGCCAGATTCCAAGATTGCTTGAGCGATCATGACCGAAGGATACAAGCCATATTCGTCTGCTAATTTTTGCGCTTCTGGAGCAATCGCCTCGACAAAAGAAGCATTGTTGGTCCAAGTGATCTCACCTGTTGTTGATGTAGCTACTGTTTGACGAACAGTCGAAGGTCTAGAAGGGCTATTAGAAACTCTGGAAAGATTCGTTGAGCTAGTGATAAAATGTTTATCGACATTCGCAACGACTTCTTCATGATCCGCCATCGTTCCTCGACTGGTGTCAGCAGGCTCTCTTCGGATCGATTCTTCGGTCTCTTCAGATAGATCAGATGCGGTGGTTTCTGTGGTTTTTGTCTGCCCAGAAGCAAAAGATTGGCGATCACTACTGATCGTCGCATCTTGATCGACATAACCAACCCACTGATTGTCTATATCGTACAAGGACAAATAGACATCTCCATTGAAATGAGAAAATAAACTTTTTACCCGATACGTCTCGCCGATCCGATCCTTCGTGTCTCCAATGACCTTCCATTCAAAATCTTCATAGATTTCTGTTGGATCAACGATTTCTACATAGTCTCTCAGAATTTTTTCGATGCCTTCCGGGCCTTCTGCCTTGGTGACCTGCGACGCATCAATATAACCAATCAATCGTTTGGCATCATGGATCGCCAAATAATTGATAATCCCTTTTGATTGAGTTTCTTTGACTAGAAACGTTTGATTGGGTTCGATTTCTACTTTAGAAGCGATCGTCTTCCCGGCATCTTGATAAACGACAAGGTTCTTCCCTGTCACACTGACATATTCATAGTCATTCTCTTCTGCCATCACCCATAGCGTATTTGCTGGAACCAGTGATCCCCATTGACCGAAACAAATCCCTACTCCTAGTACAGCTAACATACCCGTCTTTAAAAAAAATGCTTTCAACGTCTTGTTCCTTCCTCGTTTCATTCTCTTGTTCACTTTACACGAAACCTGCTTAAAAGGAAACCTTATTTTGAAAAAAACTTGGCCAGCTATTCTTTGCATCCACACTTCACTGCAAAGTGAGTCTCACCCTGCCCCTAAGCAGATGATGTCAGGCAGTGGCACAATTTTATTAACAAGCGATCATCCATTATAACTCTTTGAATTCTCCTTGTTGATGAGCTTGTCCCATTTCACAATAATGTATAATATTTTGCCGATTCGCTTCAATTTCTTCTGGTGTCAGTGGTCGAATAACTCTTGCTGGACGGCCAAATACTAGTACATTCGGTGGAATGACTGTTCCTTCAGTCACCAGAGATCCTGCACCGATCAGGCTGTTCTCACCGATCACCGCATGATTCAAGACAATACTGCTCATCCCAATCAGTGCACCATCTTCAATTTTACAGCCGTGTAGCATACACTGATGCCCGACAGTGATATCTTTGCCAATCTCTGTTGGGGCATCATGATCCACGTGAATGATCGTTCCATCCTGGATATTTGTGCGATCACCGATCTTGATGAAATTTGCATCGCCACGAATCACACTGTTGTACCATACAGTAACGTCTTTCCCTAAAATCACATCTCCGATAACAACTGCATTCTTTGCAATAAAATTTGACATGGTTTGCGCTCCTTTTCTTTTCCGCTTAACGTTGTGAATATTCTCCTATTTTTTCAAGTATATCATGGTCTGGTCCTCGAAAAAAAAGAGTTTGAAATCCTATGACTTCAAACTCCTCTTTCTTATTCTGCTTCTTCAGAAAACTGACTGTTGTACAAATTGGCATAGAAGCCATCTTTTGCCAGTAAAGTTTCGTGATTGCCTTGTTCAATGATCGATCCTTGATCCATGACCAGGATCAAATCAGCATCACGGATCGTCGACAGACGGTGAGCGATCACAAAGCTGGTCCGGCCCTCCATGACTTTATCCATTGCTTTTTGGATCAGTGCTTCTAAACGAGTGTCGACCGAGCTAGTTGCCTCATCTAAAATCAGAATTTTTGGATCAGAGATCACTGCACGAGCAATCGTCATTAATTGTTTTTGTCCTAATGAGACATTGTCACCTTCTGAATTGATGACCATTTCGTATCCCTCAGGCATCGTCCGAATAAAGTGATCGACATTGGCTGTTGTGGCAGCATCGACGACTTCATAATCTGTCGCGCCAAGTTTCCCAAAACGAATGTTGTCTGCGATCGTTCCTTCATATAACCAAGCATCCTGTAAGACCATTCCAAACAATGAACGCACATCGCTTCTTGACATGTGTTTCGTATTCACACCATCGATTTTGATTGCTCCTTCATCGACCTCATAAAAGCGCATCAAGAGATTGATCAAGGTCGTTTTCCCAGCACCAGTTGGACCAACGACTGCCACTGTTTGTCCAGCTTTAACAGAAAAATTCAAGTTCTCGATCAATTTTTTCTCAGGACTGTAGGAGAAGCTGACATTCTCAAAAATCACATCTCCCTCTACTTTGTCTGGCAATGGAACATCGACTTTATTGACGGATTCTTCGGGTTCGTCCAGGATTTCAAAGACACGTCTGGACGCAGCAGAAGCACTTTGAAGTACTGCTGACAACTGTGTGATATTCCCCATCGGCTGACTGACTTGCCAGATATATTGAATAAAGGCTTGCAACTGACCGACAACGATCACACCGCCTATTACATAAAAACTTCCTAAAACAGCAATGACGATATAGGCAAGATACGCTGTCATTTGAACGAGCGGCATCATTAACCCAGAGACAAAAGCTGCTCTAAAGCCATAATATTTCAATTTATGGTTGGCGTTTTTAAAGCCTTCCAATGTCTGTTTTTCACGTCCGTATACTTTCAACACATTGAAACCAGTCATGTTTTCCTGAACATAACCGTTCATATCTCCCAATGCATCTTGCATACTGTTAAAATAATTTTGCGACTTAGACACAATAAAGCGTGAGATCAACAAAGCAGCCGGAATCATGATCACTGCCAACAGTGCCATGAAGGTATTGATGTAAAACATCATGCCAACCGCCATCACAATACTCAAGATGGCATTTACGATACCGATCAAGGCCTGTTGCATCGCCCCACTGACCACGTCTACATCGTTGGTTACTCTAGAAAGTACGTCTCCTTGCTGATTGGTATCAAAATAAGAGACCGGCAGTCGATTGATTTTTTTATCAATGTCCTGACGTAGATCCTTCATCGCAGATTGCACGACATTCGTGATCAAGACCCCTGAAAGCAATTGAGACATCGCATAACCGATCCCAACAATAAAGAGCCACACGAGTGTTTTTCTGATATATGGAAAGTTGATCGCTTCTCCTTGAGAGATGTTGTGAGCGATCTCTGTCATTGGTAGACCCGTAACATAAGGCATTGCCGCATTAAATGCAACTGTTGCAAGGGTAAAGAACATCACTAGGAAGAAGACAATTTTGTAAGGCTTGATATATTGACTCAAACGTTTTAATGAATTCAAAGATTTCATTTAGCTAATTCCTCCTCCGATAGCTGTGATGCAGCAATATCATAATAAATAGAACAGTTTTCCAACAATTCTCTGTGGGTTCCCATGCCCACGACATCACCTTCGTTTAAAACGATGATCTTGTCGGCGTGCATGATCGTTCCCACACGTTGAGCCACGATCAGCGTCGTTGATTCAGTGGTCTCTTCTTTCAAACGCTCACGCAAGCGAGCATCTGTCGCGTAGTCTAATGCAGAGAAGCTGTCGTCAAAAATATAGATTTCCGGTTCGCGAATGACCGCACGAGCGATTGCCAGACGCTGTCTTTGTCCACCTGAGAAGTTTGTCCCTCCCTCAGATACTGGTGTATCGTAGCCCTCTGATAAACGAGAAATAAATTCCTTTGCCTGCGCAATGTCGATCGCACGATCCATATCCTGCAGATTCGCTTCTTCTTTTCCATAGCGCAGGTTATCTGCAATCGTTCCCGTAAACAGCAAGGCTTTCTGAGGAATAAATCCGATTTTGTTCCGCAAAGCGTCCAGTTGATAGTCACGAACATCGACACCGTCAATCAGTACTTGACCTTCACTCACATCAAAGAAACGCGGGATCAGCTGGATCAGCGTAGACTTCCCACTACCGGTACTTCCGATAAAGGCAACCGTTTCTCCTGGTTTGGCAGTAAAGCTGATGTCACGAATGACTGGTGTTTGAGACGGTCCTGGATAAGCGAAGGTCACATTTTTGAATTCGATATAGCCTTTGGTTTGCGTTTCAGTCACGCCATCTTTTTTGTCCTTGATGATTGGGTCGATATCGAAGGCCTCTTGGATACGATTGGCTGAAACGGCCGCTCTTGGGTACATCATAAACACTGTTGAGAACAGCAAAAATGAGAACAAAGCATGGAAGATGTATTCAATAAAAGCAATCAAGTCACCCACACGCAATTCTCCTGCATCGATTTGAACACTACCACTCCAAATGATCATAATCATTACAATATTGAACAAAAAGAAAAAGGCCGGTTGGGCCACAGCCATCAGACGGAACAGACTTTTCGAACTTGCAGTATACGCATCATTCACATTTTCAAAACGTTTTTCTTCAAATTTTTCATTGACGAATGCGCGAATAACCCGCAATCCAGATAAGTTTTCACGTAAAATCCCATTGATCTTGTCTAGATTTTTTTGCTGTTTTTGTGACAGTGGTTCAGAGATACGGGCAATCGCAAGGATACCGATCAGCAAAAACGGCAGTGCTCCTAATACATACCAGCCTAAGCTACGACTCGTGCGAATAACCATGTACAAGCTGACACCAAACATCATCGGTGTCATAAAACCGATTCGCAAAATGTTCTGCATGAACAGCATGATTTGGTAAGCATCATTGGTCACTCGTGTAATCAATGATGAGACGCCGATTTGCTCGTATTCATTATGGGAATACCCTTGGATCTTTTCGAACAAATCGTCACGAATATCCGCGGTCATATTGGTTGTGATCCGTGTGGTAAAATACCCGAGCATAATATTCATAATGATACCGACAACTACGATTCCGACCATCGCTAACCCTATTTTTTTTACGTAGTCTCCGTCGTTATTCGCGATCCCTACATCGATCATGCGAGCTAATAATGTTGGCAGTCCTAGTTCAATTAAAATAAATCCAAATACACAAATGAAATTAAACAAGAGCCATTTCTTGTTTTTCATCGTGTAACGAAACATTAACTTCAACGTAATTCCTCCTTTAAATATGCAATTACTTTTAATATAGCACAGGAAAATTTTTAAGAAAACCTTGACGAATCATCTTTCTGAAATTTACAACGCCTCCTTCATTTAGTTTTAATCTTTCTGTTTCCTTCATAAAAAAGGACTCTCTTTTATCTGTATTTACAGTCTATATTAGCGAAACATCCAGATCATTTATCAGAAAAGAAAGGACTCATTTTGCCTTTAAGTATTTGAATGACTCAAAATTTGAGCACCTATCGTTGAGAAGATTTTCAAACAGACTTGTCTAACAAAAAGTCACTTTCCCACTCAGAAAACTGTTTTCATTTTTTCTAGTTTCTATACTTATTTTACGTTGTATGATAAACTAGGAAGAAAGATTATCGACTCGGTTGAATTTTTTACGTTGAACAATCGGAAAGCACAGACTAGGCTTTCTCTTTTTTTCTCACATAACGTCTGAAAAAAAGCATCTTAGCAAAGTTCCACTTCCCTCAGGTCACTTTTCAAGTTGACCGTGAGTTTGTTGCGCGTAGGAATTCAAGCGCCAAACGATCAACAAACTGCAATTTGCAGATAAAGGAGATAAACACACATGATTTTTAAAGTTTTTTATCAAGAAACAAAAGAACGCAACCCAAAAAGAGAGCATACACATGTTTTGTACATCGAAGCGGAGAACGAAGTCGCTGCTCGAAAATTAGTAGAAGACAATACCCCATATAATATCGAGCTTGTCTATCCATTAGAAGGAAATCATCTTGAGTATGAAAAAGAACATACTGATTTCCAATTGACGGAGTTTTAAGATGAAAGTATCTCTTAAAAACAACGAGACCGGTGTATTCGGGATTGGCGGCTTAGGAGAAATCGGAAAAAACTGTTATGGGGTTCAATTCCAAGACGAGATCATCTTGATTGATGCAGGGATCAAATTTCCTGAAGATGAACTGCTTGGTATTGACTATGTCATTTCCGACTACAGCTATATCGTCCAAAACCTTCAAAAAGTCAAAGCTCTAGTCGTTACCCACGGTCATGAAGACCATATCGGTGGGATTCCTTATTTGTTGCGACAAGTAAATATCCCGATTTATGCAGGACCACTAGCATTGGCTTTGATCACAAACAAGTTAGATGAACATGGACTGTTGCGCGATGCAGAATTACATGAGATCCATGAAGACACAGTGATTCGTTTCCGTAAAATATCCGTCAGCTTCTTCCGTACAACCCACAGTATTCCAGATGCACTGGGAGTCGTTGTGAAGACCCCTTGTGGAAATATCGTAGCAACAGGAGATTTCAAATTTGATTTCACACCTGTTGGAGAACCAGCCAATCTGCACAAAATGGCTAAGATTGGTGAAGAAGGTGTCTTGTGCTTGCTTTCGGACAGTACCAACGCTGAAATTCCTACATTTACCAAATCAGAAAAGACGATCGGTTCGTCGATCATTAAAATTTTCGAGAAAGTCGAAGGTCGAATTATTTTTGCCAGCTTCGCTTCCAATATTTTCCGTTTGCAGCAAGCAGCAGATGCGGCAGTAGAAACGGGTCGGAAAATCGCTGTCTTTGGACGAAGCATGGAAAATGCCATCGTGAACGGTCAAAAACTTGGCTATATCAAAGTGCCTCCTGGTACCTTTGTCGATGCCAGCGAAATCAATCGTTTACCAGCGAATGAGACAATGATCTTATGTACAGGTTCACAAGGAGAACCGATGGCTGCCTTGAGTCGAATTGCCAATGGCACGCATCGGCAGATTCATGTCCATCCTGATGATACCGTGATCTTCTCTAGCTCTCCGATTCCTGGAAACACAACAAGTGTCAATCATTTGATCAACTTGCTACTGGAATCCGGTGCCAAAGTGATCCACGGAAAACTAAACAACATCCATACTTCTGGACACGGTGGTCAGGAAGAACAAAAACTGATGCTCCGTTTGATGAAACCGAAATACTTTATGCCCGTCCACGGCGAGTTTCGTATGCTAAAAATCCATACGCAGCTAGCACAGGACACAGGCGTTCCAAAAGAAAACTGTTTTATCATGGAAAACGGCGATATGCTGGCACTAACACCAGATACTGCACGTGTTGCTGGTCATTTCAATGCTAGCGATGTTTATGTAGATGGTAGTGGTATTGGTGATATCGGCAATGTCGTCCTGCGTGACCGTCGCATTCTTTCCGAAGAAGGCTTGGTTCTGGCTGTAGCGACTGTTGACATTGAGAAAAAAGAAATTCTGGCAGGTCCAGATATTCTTTCTCGCGGTTTTGTCTATATGCGGGAATCTGGAGAAATGATCAGTGAGGGCCAAAGCATTCTTTTCCACGCTTTGCGCGATGCTTTATATCAATCAGGCTGCAGTGAATACAAGCTGCGGGAGGCAATGTCTGCCGCACTTCAACCTTTCTTATATGAAAAGACCGAACGTCATCCCATGATCTTATCCATGATCATGACACCAGATGAAGAATAACAAAAAGATTGGAAACTCCTTTGCGTATTTATTTATGAATATACGTAAAGGAGTTTTTTTATGCAAAAAGAAACCGTTGTTCCTCAAAGCTCTCTTCCTAGAGAACGTTTGCTTCATTTTGGAGAAAAAGCCTTATCCAATCAGGAATTACTGGCGATCCTGTTGCGAACAGGTTCCAAACCCTACAATGTAGTGGAGCTTTCTGGATTGATCCTCGAAGAATTTCCAACGCTTTATGAATTGAAAAGTGCCAGTCTGAACGAATTGCAGAAAATCCGAGGGGTCGGACAGATCCGTGCAATCGAGTTGAAAGCCATGATGGAGCTTGGTAGTCGTCTGCATCAGTCTGTCCAAGAAAAATATGGCAAAGTCCAATCCAGCTTTGGCTTGGCACAACAGCTGATCGAAGAATTGAAAGATTTTCATCAAGAACATTTGATTTGTCTGTACTTGAACACAAAGAATGAGATCATTTATCGCAAGACCTTATTTATCGGCTCGTTGAACCAATCGATCGCGCATCCACGCGAGATTTATCGAGAAGCGGTACGGTGTAGCGCTGCCCGTATCATCTGCTGTCACAACCATCCAAGCGGTGCCCCTGGCCCTTCGGAAAACGACCGCTTGTTCACACAACGATTGAAACAGTGCGGGGAGATGATGGGGATTGAGCTTTTGGATCATTTGATCATCGGAAATGACAGCTATGTTAGTTTGCGAGAAGAAGGTTTTTGGGAATAATAATTCATAAGAATCCTTGCAAAACAATAACTGCAAGTGTAAAATAATTCTGTATGCTAGTTTGTGAATAGATAGTGAAACAATTGATTCCTTCTCTATACATAATCAGTCTACAATCATTTACGTGCATGGTGCACGAGGAGGTTACGAAAAATGGAACAAGGAACAGTAAAATGGTTTAACGCAGAAAAAGGGTTTGGTTTTATCTCTCGTGAAGACGGAAGTGACGTATTTGTACACTTCTCAGCAATCCAAAGTGACGGCTTTAAGACTTTAGAAGAAGGTCAAGCTGTAACATTTGATGTTGAAGAATCAGATCGTGGTCCACAAGCGACTAACGTTGTTAAAGCATAAAAACAAACAAAGAGTCGAGCGTTTTTACGCTCGACTTTTTATTTGTGATAAAATTTCCAGTCAGTTTGACCTAAGTATTCAGTAAACAGAAAAAAACGATTGCTGGCTAAGTGCGTAGCAATCGTTTCGATCATTCTTTTATTTTTCTAAAAATGCTGGTACATCATGCAAAGAATCCAACACTGCCAATGCTTTGGCCTTCAACTCAGCGGTTGCTTCCAATAAATCTGGGATCATGATTACCTCGATCCCCGCACGATGCGCTGCAATCACGCCATGCTCAGAATCCTCTAGGACGAGTAGCTGTTCTTTAGGTGCTTCAAAAAAGCGAGAGGCTTTGACAAAAATCTCTGGGTCTGGCTTGGCCAATTTCACGTCTTCACGAGAAACGATTTCTTTGAACTCATGCTTCAGATCATTTTTTTCTAACAACGAATCAATGATTTGACGATTGTTGCTGGATGCTAGTACGCGAGAAATATTCTTACTGTCTAAATAAGCCAATAATTCTCTGATCCCTGGTTTTAAATCAACCACTCCTGCTTCAAATAACTCCACCGCGTAGGCATAGGATCGTTTAATAAACTCATCGACTACCTCCACTCCATGAAGGGCATCATACATTTCGTGATAGGTCGCCCAGGTCACTTCATCACCGACACCGATGAAGTCTCTATATACATCCATGTCGTAAGCGATCGAGAGCTCGTCGGCAATTTCTTTTGTTGACCGATAATACAAAGGCTCGGTGTCAAAGATCAAGCCGTCCATATCAAATATCACACCTTGTAAATTATTCATTGTGTCCTCCTTTTTTCTACTTACATTTTTTTGATCAGTTTCCGTACTTCAGAAACAAAATACAAAGAACCTGTAACTAAAATCAGATCGTCGCTGTCAGCTTGCTCCAACAGCTCAACCAAACCAAAAGGCCAAAGCGACACGACTGTGATCCTCTGCTCATTCAATTGCTGGTAATTGTTTTCCAGCTGAAGTGCTTTTGGATAATCAAAGCTCGTCAAATAGATCTCCGCATTTGGAAGTGCCAAAAGCTGTGACAGCATACTTGAGATATCTTTCGTCTCCAGCGCCGAAAACAAAATACGGATCCGATAGTCACTAAATTCTTTTTTCAAATTTTCAGTTAGTCGTTGAATGGCATGTTCATTGTGGGCCCCATCCAATACCACCAAAGGCTCTTGACTGACCCTTTCCATCCGAGCAGGCCAAAGCGTTTTTTTCAAGCCTTCACGTACACTTTTTTCTTTAAAAGGAAGTTTGACTAACTGACAGTACTCATAGAAAAGCTGAATCGCTACACCGGCATTCTCTATTTGATGCTTGCCTAAAAGTGGTGTCACTAACTCTGGAATTTTTCCTACTTCATTATAGAAATCAAAAACTTCTCCCCACTGACTGTCTGGATGCCGATAATGTACTTCATATTCCTGATCGAAATGCGCAGCTTTGACCTGCTGCTGGTTGGCAATCTGATCGATCACTGCTAAGGCATCGTCTGAGATATTACCAAGGACGGCAGGAATCCCTTTTTTCAAGATCCCGGCTTTTTGAGCAGCGATCTCTTCGATCGTTTCGCCTAAAATATCCGTATGATCCATGCCAATCGTCGTGATCGCTGTCAGCCTGGGCGATACCACATTGGTACTATCCAGCAAACCACCCAAACCAACTTCGACCACAGCAACATCCACAGATACTTCTAAAAAGTAAAGCAAGCCCAAGGCTGTCAGCAGTTCAAACTCAGTAATTCCTGCAATGGCTTCCTCCTGATCCATTTGAGCAACGAGGGGTTGGACTCTTTCAACTAAATTGATCAAAGCCTCGTCAGCGATTGGTCGTCCGTTGACAGCGATCCGCTCATTAAAGCTTTCAATGTAAGGGGAAGTGAAGGTCCCTACTGTCACTCCAGCTTCCTGGAGCATTGCCTGCAAATAACTGACCGTGGAGCCTTTCCCGTTTGTTCCAGCAATATGAATGACAGGAACCTTGTTTTCCGGATGATCTAGACGTGCTAAAAGAGCCTCTACTCGGTCCAGACCAGGTCTTGAACCAAAATGCAAACGACTGTGTATCCAATCGATTGCTTCTTCAATCGTTAATGCCACAATTTTCCACCTCAATTATTAGTATACCAAATTTTGGTAACGCTCTCTCTATTTTTATTCAGCAAGTTTGGTCAATGCTTCCTCTGTTAAGCGGTAAACCATCCACTCATCCATCGGCTGTGCTTCTAAAGACAAATAAAAATCAATGCTTGGTTGATTCCAGTTCAAACAGCTCCACTCCATACGTCCACAATTGCGTGTAACAGCCAGCTGGGCCAGCTTTTTGAACATTGCTTTTCCAATACCTTGACCACGAAATTTCGGTTGGATGTAAAGATCTTCTAAATACAAGCCAGGTTTTCCTAAAAAAGTTGAAAAATTATGGAAAAACAGCGCAAAACCGACTTCTTGCCCATCTACAAGTGCAAAAAAGACTTCTGCATGTTTCTCATCAAACAAGGTCCGTTCCAACAAAGCTTCTGTTGCTGTGACATCCTTCGTCATTTTTTCATATGCCGCCAATTCTTTGATAAAAGCTAAAATCAAAGGGACATCTTCTCTCACTGCATTTCTAAATTCCATAGGCTCTCCTTTGAAAAAAGAGTGGAATATCAAGCATCCCACTCTTTATTTTTTATATTAAATCGTACGCAGTTGAGCAATTCGCTCTTCCACTGCTTTGTGTTTCTCAAGGTAATCGGCTTCTTTTTCACGTTCTTGTGCCACGACTTCTTCCGGAGCATTTGACACAAAACGTTCGTTAGACAATTTGCCTTGAACACGTTTGACTTCTTTGTTCCATTTATCCAACTCTTTTTCTAAACGAGCGATCTCTTCTTCGATATTGATCAGACCAGCTAATGGCAGATAGATCGTTGCACCTGTTAAAACGGCTGACATCGCCAATTCAGGCGCTTCCAAGCTACTATCAATCACTAATTCCTCTGGATTACAGAAGCGGTCAATATAGTTTTTGTTGGCTTTCAAGAAGGTATCAATCGCTTCATCACTTGTTTGGATCAACAGAGTGATCGGTTTGGACAACGGTGTATTCACCTCTGAACGGATATTACGAACCGAACGAATCAATTCTTTCAGTACTTCCATTCCTTTAGCCGCCGTTTCATCGGTCAATTCTGGTTGGACCGTTGGATAAGCCGCGGTCACCAATGAGTCTCCTTCATGCGGTATCTTGTTCCAGATTTCTTCTGTCACAAATGGCATGATTGGATGTAACAAACGTAAAATTTGATCCAGCGTATAAACCAGCACACTCTTATTGACTTGTTTGGCTGCTTCATTTTCACCATAAAGCGTTTCTTTACTCATTTCAATATACCAGTCACAGAAATCATCCCAGATGAAATTGTACAATTGACGGCCAGCTTCACCAAATTCAAAGCGATCAAATAAATCAGTCACTTTTTCAATCGTTTCGTTCAAACGAGTCAAGATCCAACGGTCGGCAACTGATTTTTCACCAGAAAAATCAATGTCTGCTACGGTCATGCCTTCTACGTTCATCAATACAAAACGTGAGGCATTCCAAATTTTATTGATAAAGTTCCAAGCTGCATCCATTTTTTCATAGCTGAAACGCATGTCTTGTCCTGGTGCAGAACCATTGGACAAGAACCAACGTAAGGCATCAGCACCGTACTGATCGATCACTTCCATTGGATCAATTCCGTTACCCAAAGATTTACTCATCTTACGGCCGTCTTCCGCACGTATCAAACCGTGAATCAACACATTGTTAAATGGACGTTGATCAGTAAATTCCAAACTTTGGAAAATCATCCGACTTACCCAGAAAAAGATAATGTCGTAACCAGTCACTAAGGTATTGGTTGGGAAATAACGTTGGAAGTCAGCAGCCTCTTCATCTGGCCAACCCATAGTTGAAAACGGCCATAAAGCTGAACTGAACCAAGTGTCCAAAACATCTTCATCTTGTTGCCAGTTTTCACTATCTGCAGGTGCATCCATTCCGACATACATTTCACCTGTTTCTTTGTGGTACCAAGCAGGGATTTGATGTCCCCACCATAATTGACGAGAAATCACCCAATCATGAACGTTTTCCATCCAACGTAGGAAGGTTTGATTGAAACGTGGCGGATAAAATTCCACTGCGTCATCCGTTTCTTGATTTTGAATCGCTTCTTCTGCCAAAGGTTGCATTTTTACAAACCATTGAGTCGACAAACGTGGTTCAACAACCACACCGGTTCTTTCTGAATGTCCGACACTGTGGACCATTTTTTCGATCTTAACTAAACGGCCTAATTCTTCTAAATCTTTGACGATTTGTTTGCGAGCTGCAAACCGATCCATTCCAGCATATTTACCAGCAAGATCATTCATTGTTCCATCCTCGTTCATCACGTTGACGCGAGGGAGCTCATGACGGTTACCGACTTCAAAGTCATTCGGATCATGCGCCGGCGTAATTTTTACAACCCCTGTTCCAAAATCCATTTCAACATAGTCATCCGCGATTACAGGAATCTCTTTGTCCATTAACGGCAGAATCACTGTTTTGCCAATCAAGTGTTGATAACGTTCATCATCAGGATGCACTGCTACCGCCGTATCTCCCAGCATCGTTTCAGGACGAGTCGTTGCGATTTCAACTGCACCTGATCCATCAGCTAGCGGATAGGTCATATGATAAAAAGCACCTTCTACGTCCTTGTGGATTACTTCGATATCGGATAAAGCTGTCCGTGCTTGTGGATCCCAGTTGATGATATATTCACCTCGATAAATCAAGCCTTTTTCATACAAAGTCACAAAGACTTTGCGTACGGCATCTGACAAACCATCATCTAAGGTGAAGCGTTCTCGACTATAATCCAGAGACAAGCCTAGCTTGGCCCATTGCTCGCGGATATGTCCAGCATATTCTTCTTTCCAATCCCACACTTGATCAATAAATTTTTCGCGTCCTAAATCATAGCGGGAAATTCCTTGCTCACGCAATTTTTCTTCTACCTTTGCCTGGGTCGCGATCCCAGCATGGTCCATTCCTGGCAACCACAAGGTATCAAAGCCCTGCATACGTTTTTGACGAATGATCATGTCTTGTAGTGTCGTGTCCCAAGCATGTCCTAAGTGCAGTTTGCCTGTTACATTAGGTGGTGGAATCACGATCGAATAAGGTTTTGCCTCTTTGTCACCACTTGGTTTGAAAAGGTCTTGATCTAGCCAGCTTTGATAGCGACCGGCTTCCACTTCCTGCGGCTGATATTTTGTCGATAAATTGTTGTCTGACATTTCTTTGCCTCCTAGTTTTGTATATGTTTCACTAATACTTGTCCTAATTTCTCAATACCGGTCTCGATTCTATCTTCCGGCATACTAGAGAAATTCAATCGGAAGGTATTGCGTTTTTTACTCGTTGCATAAAAGGTCTCGCCACTAACAAAAGCTACTTTTTCTTGTAAACATTCTTGTAAAATCTGCGTTGCATCGATTGCTTCCGGCAAAGTGACCCAAATGAACAGACCACCCTCTGGATGTGTGTAGCTGACTTCTTTCGGAAAGGTTTCCTTCATTTTTTGTAGCATAGTATCTCGGCGTTTCCGGTAAAGAGCTAGAATTTTTGTGATATGAGCATCGATGTCGTACTGCTGTAAATACACGGCGATCTCTCTTTGCGCTTTGGTATTGCTGTGCAGATCCGTTCCCTGCTTCATGATCGTGTATTTTTGAAGCAGCTCCTTTTCACCCGCCAACCAACCAATGCGGTAGCCAGGACAAAAAATCTTCGAGAAGGTTCCTGTACAAAGAATCGTTCCTGCTTGATCAAAATGGCGGATTGAAGGTAAAGCTTCTCCTTCAAAACGCAACTCTCCATAAGGATTGTCCTCCAAGACTGGAATCTGATACTTACCTGAAAGCTCTGCTAATTTCTGACGTCGTGAAAGATTCCAACTCAAGCCTGTTGGATTTTGAAACTCAGGGATCACATAGATCAGCTTGACTTGTGGATACTCCTGGATTTTAGCCTCCAAGTCCTCCATGATCATCCCGTCTTCATCAGTAGCGATCTCTACGAATTGACAGCCATATGCTTTGAAAGCATTCAAGGCTGCTAAATAGGTCGGACTCTCACAAAAGACAATGTCTCCTTCATCAAGAAAAATCTTTCCTGTCAGATCGATCGCCTGCTGTGAACCACTAGTGATTAGAATATTATCTTTGTCAAAATTCGTTTGTAATCGCTGATTCATCCGCTCTGCGATCCATTCCCGTAATGGTTCATGACCTTCTGTCGTACTATATTGTAGCGCCGCTTCACCGTCTTCTTTTAAAAGAAGCTCATTGACCTTCAAAATCTCATCCACGGGGAAAAGCTCCGGTGCAGGAAGTCCACCTGCAAATGAAATAAAATCTGGTTGTTCAGTTAGTTTTAGTAATTCTCGCACTTCAGATGACTGAATATCTGAGACGCGTTTCGCAAATTTCATTGACATATTTTTCACCCTCCTGTGGACAAAGGTACCCAATAACAAAAAAAAGTCCTAAGATGCAGGATGCATCTTAGGACGTAATCTACGCGGTACCACCTAAATTGTAGAGATTTGTCTCTACCTCTCAAAAGTGAATTAACGGTCACCACTCGTTTGATTCTACTGTGCTTTCAAATCAAAAACTCCCAAGCTACCTTCACTAATGACTGCTGAAAATCTTTCACCAAATGATTTTCTCTCTAGATAAGCAGACGATCAGCTACTCTTCTTGTTCTTCGTCTGGAATCATTCTACAATGAAGCTTTTTGAAAGTCAACTTACACTAACGCTTTTGCTGCTTCGATTGCTTTTTCGTAGTTTGGTTCATGAGCCATCTCTGGAACGATCTCTTCGTAACGGATCACGCCTGCCTCATCTAAAACATAAATCGAACGCGCATAACGGTTCACTTCAGGAATTACCAGGCTATAGCTTTCGCCAAATGTATTTTCTGGATCATGTAACATGATCATATCTACACCTTCCTGGCCACACCAAGCTGCTTGTTCTGCTTTGGTGTTGTTTGAGATTGTTGCAAAATTAACTTCTTCGATTTTACTTGCTTCAATGTTGAAACGCTTCGTCTGAATCGCACATACACGTGTATCAATGTCTGGAACAATACTTAAAATCGTTGGTTTTCCAGCAAAATCTGCCAAAGTATGTGTGTGATCGTTTAAATCTTTTAAGGCAAACGCGGCTGCTTTGTCGCCAACCTTTAATTGTGTTCCAGGTACTTCCATTTCCTCACCTTTACGTGTAATGTTCATATTTTCCACTCCACTCTACTAATATTGATTACCCTTTTAGTATAAAGGAGTCTGAATCTTTTACAAAAATATCTGCTTAGGAGGAAATTACTAGTGGACGTTTTTGGTAATGATGATCAAAGAAAATTAGGGTCAGCAATTCTGTCGTTAAGTCGATATAGCGCATGTTCACATGTCTTGGAACGATCACTCGATCAGGGGCAAAGTTCAAAATCGCTGTGATTCCTGCCTCGACGATATTATTGATTGCCTCCTGTGCATTTTGGCTAGGTACCGTAGAAATCGCTACAGTCACACCATTTTTTCCAATGATTTCTTTGAATTGGTCCATCCCATAAATATGATAGCCGTCAATTTTTTTCCCGATTAATTCCGGATTGTTATCAAATACACATGTAATGATAAGATTCTCGTTACGACGGAAGTTATTGTTCGCCAAAGCTTTTCCTAAATTACCGAATCCAACGAGTGCGATCCGCTTTTCATCATCCGTAGCCAAAATTTCACTAAACACATCGATCAAAAAAGGTACATCATAGCCGTATCCGCTTCGTCCCAGTTCACCAAGATAGGAGAAATCACGGCGAATCGTTGCAGCCGGTACTTGCGTGATCACAGAAAAATCTTTGGACTTGATACGCGTCGTGCCAGTAGATTCTAATATTCTTAAATTTCTTAAGTATAGAGGAAGTCTTTTGGCGGTAGCGCGAGGCAATTTTTTCTCTTTATATTCTTTCACGTTCTCAGCTCCTTTTTGTTAAGATATTCACATAAAATTTTACCACGCATCTTAGAGTTTAGCAAGCGTTTGTGAAAAAAATACAAAAAAGCAAGAGTCATTGTACGTAAAAGGACTCTTACTCTCTTATTTTTATAAGAAATCAGCAAATTCGTCTGTCTGCTGTTCTGTTTCTGAAACGATTTCTTCCATTTTTAACTCGGCCATTGCTCGCTCAATCATGCCTTCGATGTCCAAACGTTCTTCATAATGATGAACCTTATCCAATCGCGGACGAGTCTTAGGCTGTGGCGGTGCAAAAATCGTACAGCAGTCTTCGAATGGCTGGATCGCTAATTCAAAGGTGTCGATTTTTTGTGCTACATCGATGATTTCCAATTTATCCATCGTGGCCACTGGACGAATGATTGGCGTATTCGTGACCTCATTGATTGCCACCATGCTTTGCAATGTTTGTGAAGCAACCTGACCTAACGATTCACCATTCAAAATGATCAATCCTTTGCGTTGTTCACGGATCGCATCAGTCAAGCGTAACATCATGCGACGAGTGATCGTCATCCAATATCCTTGAGGAATGTTCTTTTTGATCTCTTCTTGTACTTCTGTAAAAGGTACTTCAATAAATTGAATGCTACCTACATAAGGAGCTAACTTTGCAGTTAGGTCTTTCGCTTTTTGCAACGCTTGCTCACTTGTATAAGGTGGGCTTGCAAAATGGACAGCTTCGATTTCCACCCCACGTTTCATCGCAAAATAACCGGCTACTGGTGAATCGATCCCACCAGAAAGCATCAGCATTCCTTTGCCTCCGGTTCCTACCGGCAATCCACCTGCTCCTTGAATTGTTGTATGAGACAGAAAAGCACCATCTTTACGAATCTCCACACGCAGATTGATATCGGGATTTTTCATTTTGGCTTTGATATCAGGGAAAAGGTCAATAACGGCATTGCCTAAGGTCAGATTCAGTTCCCCACTGGTTTGGATAAAGTCATGGTCACTGCGTTTGGCAGTGATCTTGAAGGTTTCCTTGCCTGTATACACTTCACGCATCATTTCCTGTGCGGTTTTCTTAATGACATCTATCTCTTTTTCTACGCGAATACTGGGAGAAAAATTTTGAATACCAAAAACTTTTTGTAATTTAGGAATGATCACATCGCTGTCTTCCCCATTCAGTAGTAAATGCATACGATCTCGGTCTGCATGAACCCGGACATGAGGGAAATCAGTCAAAGTCTTCTTCACATTGGATGCTAAACGTGTAATAAAAGTATTGCGGTTTTTTCCCTTTGTTGAAAGCTCGCCGTAACGAACCATAATTTCTGTATATTTCACAGTAGTTACTGCCTCCTATTTCTTTTGATCACTTATTTAAATAGTAATGATTGCTTTTTTGACACAGTGGGTATTATAGCATAAAAATAAGCTTGTGAAAATTGCCGAGAGTCCTCAAAAATAAACTCCCTAACTCACCGATTTTTCCAAGCGAGCTAGGGAGTAATTATTGTCTCAATTGATTTTTTCAAATTTTTGATACAACTGGTGGAACACAATTAAAAACTGTTCGATCTCTGCCATTGTATTGCTTTCATCTAAACTGATGCGAATCGCAGAGGTAGCCAGTTGACTCGGCACATTCATTGCATGAAGTGTCCCTGACTCCACCTGTTTTTTACTGGAACAAGCACTGGTAGTTGACGTATAGATTTGTTTTTCTTCTAAAGCATGAACCAAGACCTCTCCACGAATACCTTTCAATGAAAAACAAAGAATATGAGGAGCAAACTCTTCCATTTTCGAAAACAGGGTTACTTTATCATAGGATTCTAAAGCGTCTAGTAAATAGTTTTTTAAAAGACGGACATGCTCAGGCTTTTCTGCCTTGCGTTCAAAAGACAAGCGCAGTGCTCGGGCCATTGAAACGATTGCTGGTACATTCTCGGTTCCGCTGCGATGATTTTTTTCCTGTCCTCCACCATTCATTAACGGTGCCAATTTACGCCCGTCTCGCCAAAAGACAAAACCTGCACCTCTAGGACCATGAAATTTATGGGCAGAAAAACTAGCAAAATCTACTCGGGAGGTCAGCCACTGATTCGTCTCTACTTTGGTGATCGCTTGGACAGCATCGACATGAAAGTGGATCTTTGGATAGTTTTCCAATAGGTCACTGATCTCCTTGATTGGCTGAATCGAACCGATCTCATTGTTGACAGCCATGACTGACACAAGGATCGTTTCTTTACGAATCAAGCCAGCAAGCGCCTCAACATCGACAAATCCCTCTGCGGTGACTGGAGCAACGCTAACATCAAAACCTAATGACCGTAATTGTTCAGCAGTTTCAGTCACTGCAGGATGTTCAATACTAGAAATAATGAGATGGTTGCCAAACTCTTTCTTTTCCAATGCGGTTCCCTTTAAGATCCAGTTATCACCTTCCGTTCCACCACTGGTAAAATAAATCTCTTTGGACTGAACCCCTAGCTGATCCGCGATTTGTTTTCTTGCTTGCTCCAGCAAACGGTTTGCCTGATTTCCCAAATCGTGCAAACTGGATGGATTACCAATGATCCGCTGACTGGTCTTTACATATGTATCAAGTGCTTGTGGAAAAATAGGTGTCGTCGCACTGTTGTCAAAATAAATCATTCTAAATCTGCCTCACTTTTTAAAATTCTTATCAAGATTCGCAATTTTTCTTAG
The DNA here is from genome assembly GCF_053760925.1 of Enterococcus olivae. Taxonomy (NCBI): domain Bacteria; kingdom Bacillati; phylum Bacillota; class Bacilli; order Lactobacillales; family Enterococcaceae; genus Enterococcus; species Enterococcus olivae. The sequence continues at coordinate 28,073 of NZ_JBSMVT010000014.1, read as the reverse complement.
AAACGCTGCACTACGAGAAGATCTTGCTTCAGGTCAGCCGTGGAACCGTCGTGAGCCTGTAGTCTCACGACTTTCAAGCTTCAAAGTCTCAGTAACCAATCAAATCGGTAACTGAGACTAATTCACATTGAATTCTAGACACGGCGACAGCGCAAGTCCTTCTCTCCGTTACGCTAAAAGATACCTTTTCATCATGAATCATGAATAATTTTTTTTGATGAAGACAGTAGGTGTTCATGCGTAGCGAAGCGAAACAACAAGGCTGCGGCGTCACCGTGTCCAAGAGTCAATGTGAATTACTGGGGCTGGTCGCTTCAGCGATTAGTCCCAGTTTGAAGCTTGGCAGGCTTGAGACTTTAGGCTCAAGCTGGTCTCACGGTCGACAAAAGCAGACTTTGTTGTGTAGTGCAGCGGTTCTACTCAAAAGTATCTATCAATCGTAACAAATTCTTTCCTATTATAACGATTCGTTTTTCTACTTTCAAGTAACAGTTGCTGAAAGGAAAAAACAGTATTTGCCTTTTGAGCAAATACTGTTTCAAAATCAAACTAAATCACGGTTATTGAAATAAAAATCTTCAATTCGTTTGAAAGCACCTGGTTCTACTCGTTCCAGAGCGGTTCCGATCTCATCCAAAGCATCTTGGTAACGATATTCCTTCGTAAATAACTCCAGAGCGCGGTCGATTGATGCTCTCACATCTGGATGTGAATGACGATAGCGATTCGCATATTGCATCATTTGTTCAGTCAATGCTGCAGCATCTACCAAGTCTGTTGTGCGTTCATCCAGCATTTCCAGATCTTCTTCACAGATGGCTACCAGTTTGTTGACTTCTTCCATATTAATACGAATCTTATTCAAGGCTTTAGCCAGTTCTTCAATACGGTCAGTTGCCATGAAGAAGAATTCTAAATACTCACCTGACAAACCAGGTAAGCGTTGTTTCTCAACGTAACGTTTCAAATTGCGTAATTTGAATTCAAAACTCTCAATTTTTTCCTGTGCGACCTTCTCACCTTTACGCAACTCGCGTAAAGAATTGTCAATCTCAATTTGTTGGTTTTCAACATCATCAAGAATCTTGTAAGCATCTTTATAAAAACCTTGTACTTCTGAATACGCAATCTCATGTTTTTCCATTTGTGGCACGAAATTATCGTGACGACGAGAAATTTCCTCGATCTCTGTTTGGAAGCCACGTACACGTCCCAATTCATTGTGATTCAATGTGTAACTCTGAGAAGTATGATCCAGTTCGATCAACAACTGACGATTATTTCTTGTTGCATGCTCGATATAGTCTGCGATCGTTTGACGGTTTTTATTTACATATCTTCTAGCATCGATCTCACGTTCCATGACACTGTAAAGCGCATCAATGTCGCTGGCTGTATCACGATTGGCTACTTCTACAGTTGCCACTTCCGCTTTTGCAAGATCCTCCAATGAATTTTCCACGCGTCTAGAAACACGTTTGATTTCTCCTTGGAAATTCTCTTCCGGGAAGACATACTCTTCTTTGACTAATTTTTTATAGCCTTCTTCGATTTCTTTCAACTGTGCAGGGAAGGTTTTGTTCAACTCTTCAAACACAGTTGGTACTCGTTTCATTAAATCATCTACTTCATAGGTATGCTTTTCAGCAGTTTCCAGAACTTCTCTAGCTTCCACCGGATCTCCTGAAGTATTTAATGTAACGAATTGCGTAAACTCAATCTCGATATTTCTGATTTGTTTTTGAATCTCAGGATAGGCCGGTCCGAATTCATCGCCACTGTCTCGAAGATTTTGTTTTAGTTCTTCATAGACATCCAAAGCTTGTTGAACTTCAAGTGAATTTCTTTCTTCACTTTCACGTAGTTCTTTTAGTCCATCTCGAATCTCCTGAACCTGCTGTTCCATTTCATCCATCGTTGCTTCTGCTTCTGCAACAGCCGCTTTGGCTTTAAAGAATCGGAAGGTTTCATTCAAATTTTCTACTTCAAAAATCTGACTTTCTAATTCTGCGAACGAACTGGTTGAAATGTCGGTCCATTTTTGATTCCATTCTCTGAAAGTATTTTGGCTTTGACCTACAAGATGCATTTTTTTGACTTCATCTACTTCTTCAATGACAGGAAGATCGAACAAGTCTTCTTTCCTCTTCTCTACCAAAGTAAGTCTTTCTTGATTCTTTCTTCGCATCAAAAAGCCAACTCCATAGATAACTGCCGCAACAATGATAATGGCAATAACTATTCCAATGTATACATTACTTCCCATTTAAGGTTCCTCCAATTTTCCAAGTTCCACTTTTGCCAATTCGTCGATCGTTCGTTAAATCAGCGTATATATATAATGATAAGAAACACCTGTTTCCTTTTTGTCAAAAGACATCTACGTTAAATTATAGCATAAAGACGAAAATCAATCACTAAGAACCCTTAAAAATTTTATACTTTTTTTCTTCCTTGGATGAATCCTTTGAAATCACCGTCTACAAAGATATATTATTTGCCCAAACACTTGTGTTTTGACGGAAAAAACTTGATTTCTTTTCATTGAAAATGTATTCTATAAAAAACATGAACTTAGGAGTAATTAGAATGAAAGTAGCTAAATTTGGAGGGAGTTCACTTGCATCATCAGGTCAAGTGAGGAAAGTACTGAACATCGTCAAAGCAGATCCTGCTCGTCGATTTGTAGTTGTTTCAGCCCCTGGTAAAAGAAATCCTGAAGATATCAAAGTCACAGATCTACTGATTGAACTGTACCATGCGTGCTTGGAAAACAAAGAAACGGACAGTATCATCCAAACCATTTACAACCGTTATCAAGCGATCGGCGCTCCTTTTAAGGTAGACGAATCGATCTTAAAACAAATCTACAAAGATCTACAAAGTTTGACAGATATGCCTATTGAAAACAATCGTCATTTTTATGACACGGTTTTAGCAAGCGGTGAAGACAATAATGCCAAGCTCATTGCGGGAGTTTTTCAAGCTGAAGGACTAAAAGCGCGTTATATCAACCCTAAAGAATTGGGTCTGATCGTAACAGATGAACCCCAAAATGCACGTATCTTACCAAAATCATACACAGCAATCTATCAATGGCGCAATAGCGAAGAAATTTTAGTGATTCCAGGATTTTTTGGCTACACAGAAGAAGGCGAAGTCTGCACCTTTTCTCGTGGCGGTTCAGATATCTCTGGTGCGATCGTCGCAGCGGGTGTCAAAGCTTCCCTGTACGAGAATTTTACCGATGTTGATGGTATTTTCGCGGCACACCCTGGATATATCCATTGTCCTGAATCTATGACTGAAGTGACTTATCGTGAAATGCGCGAGTTGGCTTATGCAGGATTTTCTGTTTTTCACGAAGAAGCTCTCATGCCTTCTTTTAGAGCGAAGATCCCAGTTGTAATCAAAAATACCAATAATCCACAGCATCCAGGAACTCGTATCACTACCGAACGTCAAAATCATGATAGTCCCGTGGTTGGGATTGCCAGTGATGGCGGCTTCAGCATGATCTATATCAGCAAATATTTAATGAATCGTGAAGTCGGCTTTACCTTGCGCGTTCTGGAAATCTTGAAAGCTTTTGGTCTAAATTACGAACATATGCCTTCTGGGATCGATGATATCTCGATCATCTTGCGTGCCAACCAACTCAATCCAGAATTGGAAGAAGAACTAATGCGCAAGATCGCTTACGAGATTGATCCAGATGAACTTCGTATCACCCATGACTTGACAATGGTGGTCGTTGTTGGCGAAGGGATGAAAAAACGTGTCGGAAGTATGGCAGAAAGTACTGCTGCTTTGGCACGAAAGAAAATCAATATTGAGATGATCAACCAAGGCTCTTCCGAAGTAAGCATCATGTTCGTGATCCACAAAGATCGAGAGCAGGATGCGATCCGTACTCTGTACTACACCTTCTTTGAATAAACAAACAGCATCCCGTCTCTTTTACTGAGAACGTGATGCTGTTTTTTGTTGCTCGATTTCTTGCTTTATTTTTCCTTCTGGTGCAAAATCTGCTGCCCAGTTCGCCGGCTTTAAGACTTTGTTGGTTACTGGATCATAATGCGGCTTTCCATCTGGAAACAGCTTGCCCATATTGGCCTGGTGAACGATCTCCATGATCGGTTCTGGATCAACACCTAGTAAAGAAAAGGACCCATAGGTAAAATATAAGAGATCAATCAGTGCATCTACTTGGTCAACTAAAGGATCATTGGTTTCCACTTGTGCTTTTTTCAATGTTTTTTCTTTGGCTTTGTCTACCGCTATATGCAGATTCGTTACCAGTTCCTCAAAGACTTCGGCGTTCCCTTCGCTGACTGCATATAAAAATTCTACTAGCTCTTCTACTTTGAAATTCGCTCGATTCGATCCATCTTCTTTAGAAAATGCCGTTGGTTCCTGAGGACGTCGCGGATCAAACGTCCGATGAAATTCTTCCGTCATCTCGTAGGGCTTCATTCAGTTTCCTCTTCAATCAGCTGAAAGTGCAACAGCGCTTTTGCAATGCCATCATCATTATTGCTTGCTGTCACATAGTCGGCTGCCTTTCTTGTTTCTTTCATTCCATTGCCCATCGCTACACCGATTCCTACGCCTTGGATCATTTCGATATCATTCAAATGATCGCCAAAGACCATCGTTTCAGAGAGCGTAATCCCTTGGTGAGCAAGGAAAAAGCGAATACCTCTTAATTTCGATCCGCCTTTCGGTACAATATCGATCGTGTAGGGATTGGAACGTTGAAAATCACAGTTTGGTAAGGCCTGGCTCAATTTTTCTGCCTCATAATCCCCACTGAGCATGACACATTGATAAATAGGCTCTTTCAAGATAGCCAAATTGGAATATCGTTCTGTTCGTCGATTGGGACTGTAGCGTTGTAGCGTCAGCTTCATCCACCGGATCGGAAACCATTTGGGAACGAATCGAATCATTTTTCGAACAAAGCCTGATTGTCCAAAACGCATCGTCAAGCTCCCTTCCATATGAGAACGTCCGCCAAGCATCATTTGACGTGAGTGCTCATTGGCATATTGAATGATTTCTTCTAATACTTCATTTTCAAATGGACGGGCATAGATCGTTTCTTTTTTCGTATAGACCAGCTGTCCATTGTAAGTCACGAACATATCCAGATCAAGCTCACGTACAATTCGTTCAACACTTTCCGGGCCTCTACCTGTTGAGACCCCACACAGAATCCCTTTCTTTTGTGCTTGTCTGATCGCTCGTTTACTGCTTGCCAGCGGTCGACCGCCAGAGCTAATCAGAGTACCATCAATATCAAAAAAGATTGCCTTTATCATCTATTCACCTACCTAATTAAAACAACTCTATTTGACTTGGATTCAAGTCTTCAAAATCGAGCTGTAAGTTCTTTTTAAATTGCATCGCATTTTCTGCGGCGTCTCCGCCAGCGTTGTTATTGAAAATCACAGCGATTTCCTTTGTTTTCGAGCGAGCAGCTTCTACTGCCACCTGCAGTTCTTGTAATTCTTTCTCATCGTAACGATAGTTGGTCCGCACTTTTTGGGCATCCGGACCTGTCGCCGTCCAGCCGACATCGTTCCTTCCATGAAAACGAAAGAAAGTAAACTCCTCATTCGTCACATATGGATCTAGAGGGACAGTCGTTGACAGTTTTTTGGGTTCATCCACAATCACTAGTGAAAATTGATGATCCTTCATAAATGTTCTAGTTCCTTCAAGGAATTTTGATTCATACCAGCTACGGTCACGAAATTCAATTGCTACTGGTAGACCCTTGAATAATTTGCTCAACATTCGCAAATGATCAACATTTTCTCGCGTGCATTTAAAAGTTGCCGGAAATTGTGCCAACAAACAAAACAAGCGCTTTTGCTGAATCATCGGTGCCATATTGTTTCTTAGCTGTTCAGCAAGTTCTACTAATGATTCTCCTTCTTCCAACTCTTGATGCTTGGTAAATACTTTTTGAACTTTCACAATGAATTGGAAGTTTTCCGGCACCTGCTTCAGCCATCCTTCAATATTGGCTCGTGAAGGAATAAAATAAAAACCAGTATCCATTTCCACTAAAGGAAAATAACCGGCGTATTCATACAAAGATGTCTCTTTTTTACCAGTCAAATAGGTATGTTCTTTAAAACTTGTACAACCGATCCGAATCATTTTTATCACCCGCTTTTTTATACACAAAGTAATTATAATGAGAAAAAAGAGATTGCGCAATCCCCCTCTTCTCGACAGAGGAATTTTTGTTCCTTTTTTCGAGAAAGTAAGATACACTTGAGTGGCAGTTCTTACGAAATGAGGTTTTGCTATGAAAAAAATACTTGTCTTGCACACCGGCGGGACCATTGCTATGAAAGAGGATGCACTGACAGGCGGAGTCAGTCCTGATGTCGCTAATCCACTGATGGATGCAACGATCACACTCCCGGAGAATGTCGAGCTCCTAGTGGAAGACATCTTCAATTTGCCAAGTCCTCATGTGACACCTAGACATATGCTTCAAATCAAAACGCGTATCCAGTTGGCAAAGCTGGCTGGAGTTGACAGTGTGGTGATTACACATGGAACCGATACCTTGGAAGAAACAGCCTTCTTTTTGGATACGACGATCGGTAATCAACTGCCGATCATTCTGACAGGCGCGATGCGTTCAAGTAATGAATTAGGTAGCGACGGTCTCTATAACTTTGAAAGTGCCATCCGTGTGGCGGCGGCTTCTAAATCACAGGGAAAAGGTGTCATGGTCGTCATGAATGACGAGATACATTCTGCCCGTTATGTAACAAAAACACATACAACCAATGTAGCAACTTTCCGTACACCCACACTGGGGCCGATCGGCTTGATCAGCAAGCATCGCATTCTTTTCATGCAGGAATTGCTAGAAACGCAACATTGGGATGTCGATACGGTCGAAGGATTGATCCCGATCGTCAAAGCCTATGCCGGTATGCATGGAGAATTGTTTGAAGGATTGGTTCAAACAGAGATCGACGGACTGGTTATTGAAGCACTAGGTGCCGGTAATCTTCCACCAGAAACGCTGCCACCTTTACAAAAAATGCTCGACAAAAAGATTCCTGTCGTTCTAGTTTCTCGTTGCTTCAACGGGATCGCGGAACCTGTCTACGACTATCAGGGCGGCGGCTCAGAACTACAAAAAATGGGAGTCATTTTTTGTAACAGCATCAACAGTCAGAAAGCCAGAATCAAGTTGTTGATCGCACAAAATCGACACCTTTCTCGAGAAGAATTGATTCATTTTATGGAAAATTAAAGAACAAAAAAACTCTTTGTATAACTTACAAGGAGTTTTTTCTTGCCTTGACACGCTATATACCTCGTTATACAATGTACTTAACGAAACGTAAGTAAAGAACGGAGAAACTCCTATGGAAAAAGAAATGCTTCGCGGTAGCTTGGAACTGTTGATTTTATCTCGAATTCAATCTAATGACACTTATGGCGGTAAAATTTTGAAAGATATTTTGCACGACAGTCACCAGACACTTTCTGTCAGTGAAGGAACACTCTACTCTCTTTTGAAAAGATTGGAAAAACGAAACTGGATCCAGTCCTATTGGGGAGAAGAGCAAGTCGGTGCCCGTCGTAAATACTATCAGATCACACCTAAAGGGAAAGAAATCTATCAAAGAAAACTACAGGACTGGCGTTTACTCAATCAACTGATCGAACAAGGAGTGTGAGCAAAAATGACAATACCAACATATATCCAACAGATTTTATCTGCTATCGAAGGGACACCCGATGAATTGAAGGAACTTCATTTGGAGTTAACAGACTATTTGCAAGACAAACAATCAACTTACCTCAAAAAAGGGCTATCTGAAGAACAAGCAACACAACAAACGATGGCCACTTTTGGTGATCCAAAGAAAATCGGGTCTGATTTGGCACAAACACTGTTTCCACAACGAAAATGGTTCTTAAACCTTATGCTTTGGTTGTCTATTCTCAGTTTTATGATCGCTCTACTCTTTTCTATTTTTCAAAAACATCCAACCCCTGTAATATGGTTTGTTCTTTACAGTAGTACGATCTTTCTAACCTACAAATTCAATCGTCAAAAATTATGGATCACTCGTCATCGGCTGCTCTTCATTTTTCATTGTATTTTTTGTGCCCTTCTTACTTGGCATCCAGTCTCGATAGTTCAGTATTCTTTCGAGAGATTCGGATATTTCTATACAACAGGATGTTTGCTGATTTTTATGGCTAATATTCTTTTAGGAGCTTTGTACAAACCTGTTCAAAAGAATTTTGCTGCTCTGCCCTCCTCGTCACGACTGACCATTATTTTAGCCAATACACTTAGTGCCTTTGTTGTTTTTAGTTATGCTACTTTAATCCTTTTGGGACTGTTGCTTTTTGGTCCTGCCCAAAACAACTGGCTTTTCTTCGCTCGACCAATCGTCTGTATAGTCTTGTGGATCATTGGACTTAAATTGAACAATGCCCTCAGCAAAACTTATGCGATGGGAATCCTATTTCAAATCCTTGCTAGTTTGATTGCTATTCATTTCTATATAATGATTTCGCCTTAACCTTTAAGATCGTAGGATGTCGTTGTATAGAGTAACAATTCTACTACCTAAGGTGACCATAATAGTCACAAAAACGCCAAAAAACTTATGAAATCAATGTTCGCAACACAAATTTCATAAGTTTTTTGCTTTTTATTTAGTCTTTTTCTTGCCATTCAATATTCGCTTCGCAATAGGTTTGATCTCCGATTTTGATTTCGTGACGAGTCTTAAAAGTCTCTGAAATCACTTCAAAATGACTCTCTATCTCGTTGCCATATTCGACCTCTTTATCAAAACGAATATGCATATATTTAGGAACATGATGCGTCAAAAAGTCGTAGCCTAGTACATCAAGTACCCAATTGAAATAGACAGCATTGTTCACATGCTGGTTTCCATCAATATCGTAGAAACGTACTCTGAAAGGCAATTGTTGACCATTTTCGATTTTCTCGATCTTAGGGAATCGTTTGATTTTTTTGGTTTTTTCACTTTCGTAAGGGGTGGTGATCTCTTCTGGTACACTACTCATTTTTCGCGTCTCCATGTTCATCAAGACAAAGATCGTCTCAATTCGAACCAGCTCTTCTCCTTTTTCCGTCAATATCCAAAAAGTTCGATAACAAAAATACTTGTTGTATTCCTTTGCCTGCGTCATGATTTGAATTTTTTCTCCCACCTTTGGCAATCGTTCAATAAACAACTGGTAGTTGGTAATGATCCAGGTCAAACCAAACTGATGCACAAATTCCGTTCCTCGTCCCAGCTGTTCACTTTGTTCCTCTGACACGCGAATCGCAACAGCGACCATTGAAGATAGGGTCATCGTTCCATTTACATCACATTCATAATAAGCCACTTCATGTGGGATCGTATATTTTGCTGCCACTAAAAAACCTCCTAAATCTATTCTTTATTCATTATACCAAAAGAAAAAAGAAGAGCACACGCACTCTTCTTTTTATTTATTCTATTCGTTTTCACTAATCAAAGCATTTGGATCTTCCAGAATGCTTCGATCGAGTTCCTTGATTCGAGCACTCGTGACAACACCAGCAACCATACTGTCGCTTACGTTGACCAAGGTTCTCGCCATGTCGATCAATGGTTCAACAGAGATAACCAAACCAACGATCGCCACCGGAAGATTCATTGCACCAAGAACGATCAATGAAGCAAACGTTGCACCACCACCAACACCAGCTACACCAAAAGAGCTGATGGTTACGACTGCAACTAGCATCAAAATAAATTGCCAGTCGAACACATTGATTCCAACTGTTGGTGCGACCATCGTAGCCAACATCGCAGGATAAACACCGGCACAACCATTTTGTCCGATCGAGATACCGAAGCTACCAGCAAAGTTAGCCGTTGCTTCATCGACACCAAGTGCACGGCGCTGTGTCTCGATATTCATTGGCAATGTCCCTGCACTAGAACGAGAAGTAAAAGCAAAGCTCAGAGCAGGAAAGCCTTTTTTGAAATAAGTGATCGGATTGACTTTGACTCCTGCGAGTACAAGTGAATGAACCACCAACACTAGGAAAAGTGCCGCATAAGAAGCTAGAATGAAGACTCCTAGATTAATGATCGCCTGAAAATCGCTGGTTGCCAAGACATTGGTCATCAATGCAAATACCCCGTAAGGAGTCAAACGCAAAACAAGTGTCACGATTCGCATCACAACTTTATACAGACTTTCAATTAAATTAGAAAAGAATTCTGCTTCTTTCGGTGATTTTCTTTTTACACCTAGATAAGCAACACCCATGAAGGCGGAGAAGATCACGACACCAATCGTACTTGTTGCACGAGTTCCTGCAAGATCAGCAAAAACATTTCGTGGAATAAACGAAAGGATTTGTTGCGGAATCGACAGATTTTCTACCTGTGCCTGTCTCTCAACGATTTCGGCAATCCGTGCAGTTTCAGCAGCCCCTTCGGTAAAAGTAGCGCCATCAAGATTGAAGACCAAGACCATCGCAATACCGATCAGTGCAGAAACTGCGGTTGTTGCCAACAAAGTGGCCAACACTGTAAAACTGATCTTACCGATCTTGCCACTTTCCTTCATACGTGTAAACGCACTAACGATTGAGACAAAAACCAGTGGCATGATCAACATTTGAAGTAAAGCCACATAGCCGTTCCCTACAAGCTTGATCCAGTCCAAAGCAGTAACGACAATTGGATCTTCTGTTCCAAAAATCAATTGCAAGGCGCCACCAAAAATAATACCGGCAAATAAACCTGTAAATACACGCGTTGAAAATTTTAAATGTTTGTGCTGTATATGATAAAAACCATACAAGCCAGCAGCAAAAATAGTAATAATAACTACTGTGAGCAGAGTTGTCATTTCATTTCCTCCTTTATCTTTCAAAAAAATGACAAGTCCGTCAATGGAAGTAAAGGTTCCTAGTGACCATTCTTCAACAGTTCACTCTAATGAAAATGCGTGTGAAAATCCATTAGTGACATTTTCATTATAGCGAAGCTAAAAAAAATTGTCTATTATATGAGCCTTAAATCATATGAATTATCACTGATTTCTTAGATAGCCCGTTTCCGCCACTTTTGAGCAAAAAGAAACAGTCTTTTAGGTTCTTCCTAAAAAACTGCTTCTTGCTTTTTATGCCAAAGCGCCCATTGGGTCCCACGGTTGAAGAACAACTGGCTCTGCTTCAAAAGCAGTCCGTTGTTCATCGGTCAATAAGTCCTTGCGTACAACGATTTGATAGGTATATTCGTCCATCCATTCATCACTAGCTACAAAAAAGCCTTTGTCCCCGACTTTTTCTCCCCAACTGTTTTCGACCTTCCATTTTGTCGAATGACCATCCACAATGTCTACACCAGTCAAGACCATCGCATGCGTCATCAAGCTTTCGCCATGATCCAAACGTTCAGCCTTAGTCATTGTAAAATCAATGTCAAACAAATCATTCACATCATAGGCATCCAGTGACATGATCCCAGTATCTCTTGTCGAAGATTGTCCAACATCACAGCCGAACCAGACAGTTTCACCTTGTTCCAATTGAGCAACGGCTAGTTTTTTGAATGTTTCCATGTCAACATTCAAATACTTGACCTCTTTACCACCAACCACATTACCCAGCATCTCTACTGTGTAAGATTGATTGTAAGGCTTGTCCGCAGTTGGTGCATTGATAATGCTAACATAGTTGTCTAGATCCACACCCACGTATTTATCGTAAAAACGTTGAGGCGTTAACTCACGATCGATATGATACTCTTGCTTTTCATCTCGATACTCAAAATCAAAAGTTTTAGGTGGTGTCCCCAAAGAGATCGCAAGGAAATTATAAACTTCTTGCAGCATCTTTGTTTTGGCTTCTTGAATCTCTTCTGAAGTTTTTCCAGTTTCTACTAGATGGCGCAATCTCACTGCATCTTTGCGCAATTTTTTATTCAGATAATTATTCAATTCCCGAGAACTAGATGAGTTTTTGCTTTCGGGCATCGCTGTTTTTGGAACCACTCCGTATTTTTGGAAAATAGACACGATCATATCCCATTGCCCACCATCTTGCTGTGGTACTTGCAATAAGAAAGCCACTTTGCGACTTGAAAGTTCCTGATCCGCCGTCGCCAAAATATTTTCATAGAAATAGTTGGCTTTCTCGTATTTGTCCCAGAAAAAAACATAATTTTGAGACAACTCAAATTCTTTCAAATCGAATTGATTCAACATCTTATGGCGAAACGTATTCAATGCAGCGAACATCCAGCAGCGACCAGACTGTTTCTGATTAGACACTTTTCCTGTTTTGACATCTATAGAAAAAACGGGGACATTCGTCGTTTTCGCGTGCATATTCTCCGCTGAAGCGAGAATCCCATTTTTTACAACTGCTCGTTGCAAGGCAGTTTGTTTGTTATTGTCTTGAAAATCCGACTCGAATGTTTGAGTCATCATATTGGTAATTTCAGACATTTTGTCATCTCCTTTGTTTTCACTTCTTTCATTTTACGCTTCCTTTTTTTGAAAAACAAGCATTCACTATAACTTGTAGGTCGTCTCTTTTTTGACTGGACGATTGGTTTCAAGCAAGCGTTGATCCAGTCCAGCATAAAGCTGTCCCACAAGATCACTCGAAAGAACATAAGTAAGTGCAACACTGCTGATAAACAAGAGGACAAGTGTCAGAAAATTCAAAGGAATCACCTCTTGGACGTTCAGCCCTCTTAGCCCTTGAACAACAAATCCATGAAGAAGATAAGCAACCAACGTATACTTCCCTCTGGATGTATACTTTTTTTCTTTGGTAGGCACAAGAGCAAAGAAAGCTAAAATACCGATACAAGCAAGGAGTAGTGAAACGACTCGCACCAACGCCCCCCATTCTGGAAAATTCAAAAAGTCTTCATAAGGCTTAGAACCGAAGAAAATATACTTGTTAACTCCGCCGACAATATAGATCACCGCATAAATAATCAAAAAACCTAAAAGAAAGAATTTCTTCTTTGCAGAATCTACAAATCTTTCAACTGTTTCGGCTTGTAAATAGTAACCGATCACAAAAAATGGTAAAAAGACCATGGTTCGTTGTAGGGTCAATTCTCTTCCGATAAAAGGAACGTAGCCTACTAAAAGACTCAGCAAAATACTGACACTGATCCCTACTTTAGGTGGAACCTTTTGGAAAAAGTAGAGGGAAATCTGCCAGAAAAATGCACTGATCAAAAACCACAGGGACCAGTTTGGAATATGGAGCTGAAAAGAAAAGCTCTCCTTCGTACCGAGTAACCAATAAAAGAACGAATAGATCCACTGGAAAAAAATGTAGGGCAAAATAAATTTTTGGAAGCTGATTCGTACCTGCAGACTTTTCTTGTAATCAAAGGATTTCGCGAAATATCCCGAAATTAAAATAAATGCCGGCATATGAAAGGAGTAAATTGTAAAATATAAATCATGTCCCCAGGTGGTTTCCCCCATAAAGGGTTGTAGCAGATGACCAAAAACAACTAAGATCATCAATAAAAACTTTGCGTTATCAAAAAAAGGGACTCTTTTTTTGGATGACATCATACACGCCTGCCTTTCCTAATTATAATCTATACACTAGTATACTAAAGAATTATTACAGTGTAATTTCATTTGGTCAAAAGAAAACAACATTTCTTTTACTTGCTTTTATATCATTTGTATTATAACATTTAATACAAAGAGGTGGAACACATGTTATTTGAAATCAATCCCTTTGGTTCAGAGCCTATTTACAAACAGCTCTGTGATCAAATTATTCTAGGAATCGCTAAAAATCAATTGCCAGCAGGTACGCTACTTCCTTCTGTTCGATCGTTAGCGGATGAATTAGGCGTCAACCCTATGACCGTTTCCAAAGCCTATCATTTATTGAAAGAAGATGGCTATCTTATGACCGATCGCCGTAATGGTACAGTGATCACACAACAAAAATCCTTTACTCCGGATAAAGAAGCTGCCTATTCACATCAGCTTTCACTGTTACTGGCTGAAGGTTACCTTCACCAGCGGTCGAAAGAAAACATTTTAAAAGAGGTGGAATACTATCTCAATTCTTACGAAAAAGGAGCGAACGAGTAATGAATTACTTTTTTATTGTTTTACTGATTGCCGTCTATTTCATCCAGGCATTTACTTTAGGTCTAGCTGGAAAGCCGCACAATCAAGTTATTTTAGAGAATACTCTGGACACTGAACACTTGTTTCATCCGGAGGTCACAGCATTGGCAACAGTATATAAGAAGCAATTATTTGCTATCGCTATTTTGTTCAGTTTTTTGACATTGCCTTTGTTCTTTTTTACTTACGAATCACTTATCATGACCTTTTTTTGGTTTTTACTGTTGGGCTCGATAGGTTCGATGTTCTTTTGTAGAATCTACTATATTCGCCAAATGCATCGATTGATTGTTGAAAAGGAATGGCTCCTACCGGTAAAACCACTTTTGGTCGATACTCAATTGATTCTTCAAAAAAACAAAAAAATGGTTTCTGGACTTTGGTTCTTACCACCATTTCTCGTCTGGATCGCTGGAAGCATCTATACCTTGGCTTTGACTACTTTTGATGGCGCCTGGTTGTTAGTGCTTCTGGCTGCCTTACTATTGCTTTTGTCCTTTGGTAGTTGGATCATCGTAGGCAAACTGCCGGTTCGTCCTTTGACAGAAGACCGTCAGATCAATCAGCAGTACAATGATTTGACCAAGCATCATTGGTCTTTCTTGATGCTTTCGACCAGCTGGATCTTACCTCTTCTCTTGTTCTTTCCTGCGATCGGAATCCTACTTTCTAGCACAATGGAAAACCTACTGTTCATCCTGCTGCTAGTGATCGTTTTTCTTTGGACCGGGTTTACCTTTTGGTATTTGCTCTCTCTAAGAAAAAAACAGGATCAACTACTGGCACAGGTTCCTAGCTATCGTTATCTGGGTGATGATCAATACTGGCGTTTTGGTATTTATAATAATCCTCACGATTCGCGACTCTTTTTACCAGACCGAATCGGCATGAACATGGGGATCAATTTTGGACGACCTATTGGAAAACTCTTACTGGGACTTACAGGTCTTCTGATCACAGCAGCGATGCTCTTTACGATTATTCCTGCCTATCTGTATGATTTCACCTCAGATCCCTTTCAATTGGAGGTTAGTCAACAGCAGGTAGAGATCACGGCTCCCTTTGCACCTACAGCGGATTTTTCTCTTGAAGACATCAGCAAGCTCGAATTAGTCGACGATGTGACAGGGAGTATCATTCGGACAAACGGTTCCTCCTCCACCAACTATTCAACAGGCAGGTATCGTGTCGATGGCAAAGCTGCCTTCTTCTATATCAATCATCGTTCTTCACCTATTTTGCACATCGAAACGGATGAGCGTGATTATTACTACACCAATAAAGTACCCGAAAAGACTAAGGAAATTTACGAGCAGCTCCAGAGTCAAGAGAGTCAGGAAAAATAGAAAAAAAAAGGAACAAAAGTCTAGATGACTTTTGTTCCTTTTGGGACTCCGGCAGTAGGACTCGAACCTACGACATCATGATTAACAGTCATGCGCTACTACCAACTGAGCTATGCCGGATTAACTATAGAAGTATCATAGCAATTTTTTATCTTTCAGGCAAGCCAATTTTTTACTTTTTTGATTTTAAAATCCTTCAAGAAAGCCTACTTGTTCTGTATTGTCTTTTGATGCTACACTACATACAAAAGAACTGATTCAAAAGAATCTTCAGGAGGAATACCATGTCTATTTTTATCAGAGAATATCAAGAAAATGATTTAGAACAAATGAGAAAAATCTGGAATCAAGTAGTTGATGAAGGAGTCGCCTTCCCTCAGGAAAATCAGCTAACTCTGCCAGATGCCGAAGAATTTTTTGCTGAGCAGACCTTTACTGGTGTGGCAGATGAAGAAGGTGTAATCGTCGGTCTTTATATCCTACATCCCAATAATGTCGGTCGTTGTGGGCACATTGGAAACTCCTCTTATGCTGTTGATAATCAACAACGTGGCAAAAAAATCGGTCAAAAATTGGTAGAGGCTTCCATCGAACAAGCTGCGAAAGAAGGCTTCCGAATCTTGCAATTCAATGCAGTTGTTGCTACGAATACCGGAGCTATCCACCTCTATCAAAAACTCGGTTTTACCCAGCTAGGCCCGATTCCTGAAGGCTTTCGTCTTAAAGATGGACACTATGCAGATATTTACCCTTTTTATTTAACACTTGATCAAGCTGGTCATTGATTCGATGATCTACCCTTTTTTTCAACGACTCAAGACAAACAGCTAAACCAATAGAAGCTCTTTGTCTTGTTCAGTCATAATGATCGGACCACTGCTGGTCAACGCAATAGAGTGTTCGTATTGAGCACAGTAGCTTTTGTCGATCGTCCGAGCGGTCCAACCGTTTGAATCCATTTTCATTCTCCATGAACCAGTAGTAATCATTGGTTCGATCGTAATAGTCATTCCCTCTTTTAATCGTGCTCCCTTACCTGCGAGTCCTACATGAGGAAAGAAGGGTTCTTCGTGAATCGAGGGACCAATACCATGGGCAATAAAATCTCTAACTACTCCGTACCCTTTTGATTCAGCATATGTCTGAATAGCGTGTCCAATATCTCCTACACGATTACCAACGATCGCTTGTTCAATTCCTACATATAAAGCTTCCTTTGTCACTTTCATAAGATCAGCATGAGCCTGGCTAATCTCACCTACAGCATAAGTCCAACAACTATCAGAAATCGCGCCGTGATAATCCACGCAGAAATCTACACTGACAATATCTCCCGATTTCAATTGATAATTAGACGGGAATCCATGACAAATTTCGTCGTTCACACTGATACACGTAGCATATTTATAGCCTTCAAAACCAATCTGTGCGGGTATAGCACCAGCACCTTCAATTTTTTGATGAACGAATTTATTAATCTCATTCGTAGAAATACCTGGAAGAATAAGGCTCCGTAATTGTTGGTGAATCCCTGCCAAGATAGCTCCAGATTTCTTCATTTCGTTAATTTCTCTGTTCGATTTTAAGGTGATCATTAATTCTCTCCTTCAGTTGAATGGTCGTATAATTAATCAAGTCTTCGTAATAATTTAAAGGTAACTATTTTTATCAAACTTCTTAACGTAGTATAGATAAACATCTGATAAATGTCAAAAATCAGCGTCTATCAAGAGTAGCTATACGAAAAGAAAGCCCCCCTTAGAATTTGGAGGATCTTTCTCATCCTGTCACTATTTAGTAGCTTTCTTTATAAAAAATGATAGACTAATTTTTTGGAACTAATGAACCATGAAAAGAAAAATAATCCAATACTAATTATCACAATCCCCATATAAAAATGGGAAATTTTTATCGATAATTCTAATAGGTTGAATACTAAATAGTTTAAACCCGCAAATATTCCCGAAGTTAGTAGATATGAAATCACCATGACTACAATAGATTTTTCTGCATCAAAAACATAGGACAAAGGAATACTAAAAGCACCCGGCAACATACTCATGACCACTGCTAAAGTTAGATACAGTGGCAGATCCTCCAATAACAAATTATTGAATATTCTTCCAAAAAGGATACTCAGACCCAACCCTAGTAATAAACCAGTTATACTCAATAACAGATATACTATATATTTGTTAGAAATAATTTGTCCTTTTGAAACCGGAAGTACTACAGAAAAATCCTCCCATTTCGAAGTTTTATCCATTGATATTGTCGTGATAACATTTAAGCTCAATGCTGTAGTTACTATAACTGTAAATAACCATGGCGTTAAGTTATATGAAAATACAGCTCCCATAATCACTGTTGATAATGCCGGAATCATTATCAATTTTTTCATTAGATATAAATCTTTAATTATTAATCCTTTCATAGTTGCTCCCCCTTGATGTATAAGGTTAAAATGTCGTCTATTGATGCATTTTGTAGGTTTTCTGATGGATACTTTTCAGTAAACTGCTCTTTGTTGTTAATCAGCACTTCCCATGAGTCTTTGTTTTTTCGAAATGAGAAGATATCTGTTTGATCGATTTCATCAAATGGATTTTTATTTGTCCTAAGTACACCATAGTTCTGAACTAATTTTTCTTTAGACTCTGTAAAAACCATGTTTCCTTTGTGGATGAATACTAAATAATCTGCAATTTTTTCTAAATCACTAGAAATATGTGAAGACAACAAAATGGAATTTTCTTTGTTTTTCACGAAAGAATGAAAAATATCCAATACCTCTTCCCGAACAATTGGATCTAATCCACTCGTCGCTTCATCAAGAATAAGTAACTTTGGATGGTGAGAAAGTGCAATAGCAATCGAAGTCTTCATTTTCATTCCTTTAGAAAATTCAGAGATTGGCTTCTTTTTAGAAAGTGAAAACTGACCAACACATTTAAAAAATACTTTTCATCCCAACCATCATAAATATTTTTAAAAATAGTATTCAATTGATTGACTGTTAAAGTATCCGGCAAATTTCCTCCGTCAAATACAACTCCAATCTGATTCTTTGCTAAATTGGTTAGATTCTCTAAAATTTCCCCAAAAACAATGACATTCCCTGAATCTTTTTTAACAAGATTATGAATAATATTTAACGTCGTACTCTTTCCAGCACCGTTTTGTCCAATTAATCCTACGATAGTTCCTCGGGGAATAGACAAAGAGATATTATCTAGTTCAAAATCAAGATAGCTCTTTTTCAGATTATTTACTTCTAGTAAGTTTACACTCATAAACGATAAGCTCCTTAAATTTCATTTTTTGATAAGTTTTATTGTCAATCGAATTATATACTCGATAAGTAAACTTGTCAATATTTTCCATTATTGTCACTTTTCTATTTAAATGGCAACTTTTTAATCGCTAAATGGCAAAAACAAGTAATAAAAAATCACTTGTTTAGGAAGGTATTTCGTTATTGTTATTTAAAATTTGGATATTTCGTCTGAAACGATAGATTAAAAAAAGTGAACGTATATATAAATCAATCCCAATTGCTAACCACACTCCAGCAATCCCTAAATCCAATATATTTCCTAAAAGTATTACGCCTAATATGCGTGTGACCCACATTCCAAATGCAGTACTGTATAATGGGGTTTTAGTATCTCCCATTCCTTGGAGTACTCCAGCTAATATTAGACTGATAGCTAGTCCTGGTTGATTAAATGCGTCAATTCTAAGCGCAATAACAATTTGCTTTATTGCCTCAGCATCTGAGGTAAACCAAGGTGCAATATATGGCGTACAAAAAAACAATCCCACACCAAGCATACTTAAAACAATCACGCCGTATTTAACCGCATAAAATGCAACACGTTTTGTTTCCACATAGTCTTTTTTTCCAATACTATTCCCTGCCAAAGTTGCTGCGGCGGTAGCTAATCCATAAGCTGGCATGTAAACAAAACTTTCAATGCTGCCGGCAATCGAGTGAGCTGAATAAGTTTTTGCCCCAATAGCAACAATCAATCCAAAATACAATACTTGTCCTAAACGCATAACCAAGCGTTCTAAAGCAGCAGGAAAAGAAAGATTAAGTAATTCTTGATAACTACTTCGTTGAAAGATTGAGCGAAAAGAAAAAGAAAGAACCGTCGATTGTACTTTTCGATACAATAAAATAGTGCCTAGTAATCTTGCCACTAATGTACCTATCGCTGTTCCTGCTACACCCAAAGCCGGTATAGGACCTAATCCAAATATCAATATATAGTCTAGAACAATATTGAGGATATTGGTAATAAGCCCGATTTTCATAGGAGACTTCGTGTCTCCTAGTGCTCTTAATATACTTCCCAATAAAATCATTATGGCAATAGTGACTGATCCACCACCTACTATACTAAAAAACTGTAAGGAATAGTTGAACGTCTGCTTTGTTGCACCCATCATTTTTAAAAGCTGTGGACCTATAAGAAGACTAGCTAACCCTAGACATAAGCCGGAGACGATTGCTAATAGTAAAGATTGCTTAGCAATCAATTTTGCTTTTTCACTATTATCCGCGCCTATATATCTTGAAATCAAAGAAGAAGTTCCTATTCCTAAAGCAATAAAGACAGCAATATATACATTTAATATAGCATTTGCTATTCCTACCCCTGCCACAGCAAATAACCCAATTTGGGAAATCATTAAAGAATCAATGAAACCTACAGAGGTTTCTAAAATATTTTCAACTGTAGCAGGAAGTGCTAGTTTGATCAGCTTCTTTTTTATGTTCAAATCAGAGTTAGATTCAATTTCTGTTGAATTCATCTATATCACTCAATTCATTTTATTATATTGATTGATTACACGTTTTAATGTTTCCATCTCTTTCGTCAAATCAGAACCTTCACTAACATGCATTAACGAATGATCTGCTTGAGCTTCCAAAAGAATCTGACTAATTTTTTGAATAGCCGATCGTGCAGAGTTTAACTGGATCAAAATATCTGCATAGTCTTTATCCGAATTTACCATTTTCTTGATACCGGCTACTTGTCCTTCAATTTTATTCAGTCGTTTGATTAGCTCTTCGTTATGGTGCTCAATTAAATGTGACATATGATAACTCCTAAAAATATATTTATGGGGGTGCCCCCCACCCCTAATAATATATATCCTAAAAAGTGAATTGTCAAAGATTGTCAAAGAGTGAATAGTGTACAGAAAATCTCGATTTACTGCACACTTTTTCATTCAAATTAATACTTGACTATCAATTTGAATCGCGTTACTATATAATCAAATATATATTTGAATGAGGTGTTTACCATGAGTAAAGGAACTTGTGATGTTGATTTAATCCATGTTGAAGATGTAAATGATTGTAAGCAAGAATTAGAGACTAACGATTTTAATATTCTGTTAACTCAATTAAAACTAATTGCTGATGAAAAAAGATTTAAAATATTAAAAAGTTTAACGATTAAAGAGGAACTTTGTGTTTGCGATTTGGCTAACATTTTAAATGCAACTATCGCTAATACATCCCATCATTTACAACAATTAAAAAAAGTTGGTGCAGTTGATTCTAGAAAAGAAGGTAAATTATTGTATTATCGACTGAAGAATAGGGAACTTGTAGATATTATTGAGTTTGGAATGACCTTAAATAAAGGAGCTGATATTCATGTCTAGTAAAGAATATAGAGTAGAGGGACTTAGTTGTCCTGACTGTTCAGCTAAATTTGAAAAGAATGTTAAGGAACTACCTGAAGTAACAGATGCTAAAGTAAGTTTTAGCGTGGGTAAAATATCTGTCACAGGTGATGTTTCGATTGAAGAAATTGAAAAAGCAGGAGCATTTGAAAAGCTAAAAATAATTGATGAATCAGCTGTTAAAACAGATACTGAAGATGCCAAAAAGAATAAAATTAAAGAAAACTGGACATTAATTGTTTCAATCATTTTAATTATAAGTGCTTTTATTTACCAGAGTTTTTATGGTGAAACAGCACCTGTAACAATTGGTCTATATGTTACAGCTATCTTGATTGGTGGTTTTAGTTTATTCAAAGAAGGCATAACCGACTTGTTGAAACTTAATTTTTCAATGCAAGCTTTGATGACAATAGCTATTATCGGAGCATCTATAATAGGTCAATGGTCTGAAGGGTCTATTGTGGTTATTCTATTCGCCGTTAGTGAAGCCTTAGAAAAATTTTCAATGGACAAAGCTAGACAATCAATTCGCTCATTAATGGATATCGCTCCTAAAGAAGCTTTGGTTATCCGTGATGGTGTTGAGGAATTAATCCATGTTAATGAGATAAAAGTAAATGATATTATGATTATTAAACCTGGACAAAAGATTGCAATGGATGGTGTGATTGTAACTGGTCGTTCATCAGTTAACCAAGCAGCAATCACTGGTGAATCAGTTCCAATAGAAAAAAAAGTTGATGATGAAGTTTTTGCAGGAACTTTAAATGAGGAAGGACTATTAGAAGTTAAAGTAACCAAGCTAGTCACGGACTCAACGATTGCTAAGATTATTCATTTAGTGGAAGAAGCACAAGACGAACGTGCACCAGCACAGGCTTTTGTTGATAAATTTGCTAAGTACTACACACCTGCTATTATGCTGATTGCCCTATTAGTAGTTGTTGTCCCACCTTTATTCTTTGGTGGAGATTGGAATACTTGGCTATACCAAGGATTATCTTTACTTGTTGTTGGCTGCCCATGTTCCTTAGTTATCTCAACACCTGTTTCTATCGTTTCAGCAATTAGTAATGCTGCTAAAAATGGCGTTCTGATTAAAGGCGGTATTTACTTAGAAGAAGTTGGTGGACTTAAAGCAATTGCCTTTGACAAAACTGGTACATTAACTGAAGGTGAGCCTGCTGTAACTGATTATATGTCAGTAGATACTTCTAAAGAATCAGATAATTTTATGAAAATAGCTGCTTTGGAATCATATTCACAACACCCCTTAGCTTCAGCTATTATGAAAGAGTTAAGTCATAGAAAATTATCAATAGATCATATAACTATTGATAATTTCACTTCTATTACTGGAAAAGGCGTTCAAGCAGATATTGATGGAGTTACCTATTTTATCGGAAGTTCAAAATTGTTTGATACAGAACTTAATCAAAATCAGAGTCTCAAAGCTCAATATGAGTTACTTCAAAAAGAAGGAAAAACGGCTATGATTTTTGGAACAGCAACAGAAATACTTGCTATTATTGCTGTTGCTGATAAATTGAGAGAAACAAGTCAATCTGTTATCAATCAGTTGCATCAAGCAGGAATCAAACATACAATTATGTTGACTGGTGATAATCAACATACAGCTCAAGCAATCGGACAAGAGGTTGGTGTAACTGATATAAAAGGTGATTTAATGCCACAAGATAAGTTAGACTACATCAAATCACTTAAAAATGACTATTTAAAAGTAGCTATGATTGGTGATGGTGTTAATGACGCTCCTGCACTCGCGGCAGCAAGTGTTGGTATTGCAATGGGTGGCACTGGAACAGATACAGCTTTAGAGACTGCAGATATCGCTTTAATGGGTGATGATTTAGAAAAATTACCATTCTTGATTCGCCTTAGTCGAAAAACATTGAGTATTATTAAACAGAACATTACGTTATCTTTAGTATTAAAATTATTAGCTTTGCTACTTATTATTCCAGGTTGGTTAACATTATGGCTAGCTATTGTAGCAGATATGGGAGCTACTATATTCGTTACTTTAAATGGATTACGGTTAATGAAAATTAAATAGCAAAAAATAAATGGTTCTTTCTATGTAAAATAGAAAGTGCCATTTATTTATTTATACATTGCCAAATAAAACTAAAATTGACACATTATCAATAAAAAGACAAAGTAATTGACAAGAAAACTTATCACTATTATACTAACAATTGATAAGTTTTATTGTCAACAAAAGAGAAAGGAGACTCATTATGGCAAAGAAAAGCAGATTTGATGTGGATCCTGTTGCTATGGAAGGATCAGGTATGACTTCGGTCATCACCGATAAAGAAACAGGTGTTCAGTATTTACTAGTTATCTATCCAAATCTTGGATCAGGTATGTCGGTTCTTGTTGATGCAGATGGTCAACCACTTTTAAAAAAATAAATTTTTTTAGTATGAGCTGTTCTTATAAATTCAAAATTTAGAACAGCTTATACGTTTTTACATAGAACTTGTTTATTTATATGATAAAATAACTCTTAGAAAATATGATTAAAAGGATGGGTATTTATGAACAAAGATGAAATATTATCAAAAAGTAGAAAAGAACATACTAAAAACGATCCGTACACACTTGAAATTCAAGGTATAGCAAATCGAATAGGCGGATTGGTAGCAATAATTTTAGCTACTCTATTTTTTATTCTTCAATCAATAGCGGATCAAGGATTTAATTTTGGACTATATGCTATTTTACTTGGTTATGGAAGTGCCGATTTCTTTACAAAATACTACTATTTAAAAAAGAAAGGCTATCTATTTTTTGCTATCATCTATCTAATACTAGCGATTGTCTTATCTGTCTTTCATATTAAGCAATTATTAGTTTAGAAATAACTAGGATCGTTAGGAGTGTAATTAATGGATGAGAAACTTATTCTAAAAAACAAATTAAAAGAGGTACGAACTGAAAAAAATTTATCACAAGCAAAATTAGCCGAGCTTGTTGGTGTCTCCCGAACAACCATTAGTTCGATCGAAACCGGACAATTTAGTCCCACTGCAAAGTTAGCTCTAATCTTATGTATTGCATTAGATAAAAAATTTGAAGAGATATTTTATTTTTAAGTACTTGAGTTCTTTTTACCTATTCTCATATTTTAAGCACTGATTCTGTTAAACCTGATGTCAAAGACAGTTTAAAATTTGTAAGAAAACCATCTATTCTACATTTTATTGCTGTCCTTGACATTCCAATACCTACATTTCAACTACATTTTCATTTAGCTGATTGAATTGCTTTATATGTTCTGTGCTTCCACTCTCTTCTTTTTCTTTATATTTCTTGAAAAGCTTCCTCACTAGATTCAAAGATGATTCCTGCACCAGCCATATGTCCTTGGCTTGCAGAAACAATCAATTGAGAAGGACCAGTTATTTCTCCGGCGGCATAAATTCCTTTTATGTTTGTGTGTCCCATGACATCCGTCATAATAAATCCCGCTTCGTTGACTGCTATCCCTAATTGTTCAATAAATGGCAGATTATTATTGAATTCTGTCGTACAGAACCCACCCTCTCTTTTGATTTCTTCTCCATTTTCGAAGACAACGCTTTGAAGTTCTCCATCTACCCCTTTTAGTTCAATAATCCTTTCTTCTATTAGACGAATATTATTTATTCCTAAAATTCTTTTTTGCTCCTCATCAAAAACTGTTTTTTTATTCGTTGCAATAATAAGATCATCCGTCCAGTTTTTTAATAATTTAGTAATATGCATAGCTTGAACTGATTCCGTTAGAAGGATCAAAGGTTTGTCTTTCATTTCCCATCCGTCACAGAAAGGACAAGAGAAAATACTACTTCCATAATAGTTTTCAATTCCTTTAATATCTGGTAGTGTTTCTTTCACACCTGTGGCTAAAACAATATTTTTAGTACTGATTTTTTCCTCTGACTCGGTAGTCAATTTAAAAGAACCTTCCAAAGATTTTTCAATGGATATGATTTTTCCCTTTTTGATAGAAATGGTCGGATATCTCAGTAAATCTCTTCTACCTTTTTCCCTAAAATCCTCTGGCTTAATACCATCTCTCGTTAAAAATGCATGACTTTCATTAGTTACAGCATTTCTTGGCTTCTCTTCATCGATAAGAAGTACCTGTTTCTTCCCTCGTGCAGTAACTAAAGCCGCACCCATTCCTGCAGGTCCTCCACCAATTATTACAACATCAATCATTTTTTATCCTCCTATAAAATCCATTAAAGATCTTTAATATCTATAATTAAAACAAAAATTAGTAATACACTAATTTTTTTCTTGCCCTTGTTTCAAAATATCTGCAATTGTTTTACATGCTAGTTCATTTTTCAGTTTATCTTCAGCTTCTGCTACTGCACGTTGGATCAAGCATTCTCTATTCCACTTACCTTCATGAGACATTGTACAGTTCAGTAAAGATTCATATCCTTCTATCGCCTGAATGATATCAAGAAATGTACATTCATTTGGTGAACGCAATAAACGATATCCTCCCTTTACTCCAGGAGTCGACATAATCAATCCAGCTTTTGATAATTTTGTCAGTATTTTTGATAAATACGTGGGTGATAGTTTTTGACGTTGGGCTAAATCCTCTACCTTTACTGCTTCAGTAGTAGATTCCATCGCTAAATGGACCATAGAATGTAAAGCATAATTTGTCGCTTTTGAATATTTCATATTATCCTTCCTTCTAATTAGAGATTCATTTTGTCTTTAATTGAATATAAAGTATATTTAGTTTGAAGTCAACAGATTCTTCTTATTAAGCTTTTATACTAATAATTACTAATAATTTGATTATTTTCCTCACTTTAATAAGGAGATGAATAAGAAAAACTATCAGTGTTCTATTTGATCATCCTCACACCAAAAAAAGACAACGTCCAATTAACGTTGTCTTTTTTAAGCCACCTGTCGGACTCGAACCGACGACCCCCACCTTACCATGGTGGTGCTCTACCAACTGAGCTAAGGCGGCATAGCTATTTAACACAAGTACTAGAATACCTAATATAATAACAAATGTCAACAGGCTGTTTTGCTTTTCTTCAAACAAAAACAACCTGCTTAATTTTCATGCGAGTGACTCTAAAAAATTAGCGATCAGCTTGGGTTCTTTTTTTATCGTTTGCGCAAAAGAGAGTCCCCATTGATCCAATAATTCCTGATTTCCAATAAAATAGCCTTGCTTGGCATAAGTTAACAATTCCAGATCATTCCAGTCATTACCGAATGCTATATACTCTGCAGGCTCAAAATATTCTCTTAAAGTCGAGTATTTATTGATGCCATTAGCAGTGATATCTATATTGCCCTCTTCTCTGTGAATAATTAAAGAAAGTTGAGCTATTTTTTTCAGTTCACCATAGACTTGCTCATATGACTCCAGATTCAATAAAATAATCTTTATCGGCCACTGGACTTGCTCAAGTGGTATATTTTCTGCCAGTTTGTCAGGATCCAGTTGCCTAAAAATAGCATTCGTTTGAGTCACATTTGCTGAATAATTCCAGTCATCATCCACAATGTATTCCAGTTGGTATTTTTGAATGAGCTGTAGAATTTTCTGGTAACTTTTTTCAGGAATCGGTCGAGTCACCTGAATGTTTTCTTTAGCTATAATTGAACCATTACCACCAATCAATGCATTCTTTTTAAATTGACCAACAACTGGAAGTAAATCTCTAATCGGACGTGCTGAAGCAAAGATCAGCTCATGACCTTTCTTTTCCAAGTCCTTAAGTGCCTCTAGAATCAACGGATCGATAGAGACTCCATTGAAACAAATCGTTCCATCTATATCAAATACATATCTCATCTCTCTACTCCATTTTACTGAATGATTTCCAACAGTTCCATAGGTTGTTTGATCAAATGCTTTGCACCGGCTTCACTCAGCTCTTTTTGATCACCAAATCCATACAAAACCCCGATGCTATCCATTTTATTGACCGTTGCACCATGAATATCGTGCTCGCGATCTCCGACCATTACTGCCAGAGAAGGCTCCTTTATTTCTTCTGAAATCAACGCATACTGGATGATGTCTGCTTTTTTAGAGCGCTCACCCTCTAAATCAGCCCCATAAATGGCTTGAAAGTATTGTGAAAAGTTCAAATGATCTAAAATTCGTGTCGCAAAAACTTCTGGCTTCGAAGTCGCAATCAGAAGTGTCTTTTTTTCGGATAAAGCTACCAACGTCTCTGCTATTGCTTGATAAGGCTCCACTAAATACATGGCTTCCTTCTTATACAATTCACGATACCAAAAGACAGCATCTTCTGCTTGTTTTTGAGTAAGACCAATCCTCATAAAGGAATCGTATAACGGTGGACCGACAAACGTTCGTAATATTTCTGAAGAAAGTTTTTCTTGGCCTAGTTTTTCCATTGCATAATTAATAGAAGCAAAGATTCCTTGACTTGAATTAATGATAGTTCCATCTAAATCAAATAAAATCGTTTCTTTTTTCATAACTGCCTCCTCGTTTTATCCATTATACAATATTTTTAAGCATTAAAGACTTTGAGAAATAAAAAAAGAGATAGCAATTTGCTATCTCTAACTCCGGCAGTAGGACTCGAACCTACGACATCATGATTAACAGTCATGCGCTACTACCAACTGAGCTATGCCGGAATAATTAAATCTGCGTGGCGACGTCCTACTCTCACAAGGGGCAACCCCTCACTACAATCGGCGCTAAGAAGCTTAACTTCTGTGTTCGGCATGGGAACAGGTGTATCCTTCTCGCTATCGCCACCACACACATTCGGT
>NZ_JBSMVT010000013.1:0-75139 GCF_053760925.1 Enterococcus olivae | reverse complement strand
CCGCCAGCGTTCGTCCTGAGCCAGGATCAAACTCTCATAATAAAAAGTTGAAACGATCTTGCGACCGTTAAGCTCATAAAAATAACGTTTGCTAGCATTACTGCTTGCTTTGTTGTGTTTGCTTCTAACTAATAGAAGCGTCCTACACATTGGTTCGTTTGCTTGCTTTGTTCAGTTTTCAAAGGTCTACATTGTGCTGTGTTAGCAACTTTTATATCATATCAGGTCAAACAATGAATGTCAACCACTTTATAAAAGTTTTTTTCAGAAACATTTCAACTTCCTGATGTGCTGTTTTCAGCGACTTGATCATCTTAACAAATGACTTGTTATCTGTCAACTACTTTTTTGAAATGTTTTTGCTGTTAGATCAGCGAAAAGATCCAATCGGTAATTTAGCGACTTTGTTATAATATCATTTGTTTCGAATGTCGTCAACTACTTTTTTTAAAGAAATTTTCGACGTGTTGGTTCAGAACCAACGTTGAATAATTTACCATGTATTCTCGGATCCGTCAACAATAAAAAACAGCCTTTTTCCGTCAAAAAAAGCTCCTTTTCCTCTTATGTTCGTCCTTTCCAAAAAGATACGGATTTAGATAAGTAATCATTCGTTTTTTTCGAATAAATACCAAACATTCTCATCCAACAATTCGAAAAAAATCGTATAAAAAAAAAGCCGGAGACCGGCTATTTGGATAATTAACAGACTATTTCAGAAAAAAGGCATACCCTCAATCTCATAATCTTGAATGACTTGGCGAAATACTTTAGCCTCTGTCCACGTATATTCCTCGGATAAAGTGTTCGACTGCTCTTTTTCTTTTGTCTCAAAAACAAACAAAGGCATACTCATATTATCAGCATAGCCATTTGTCAATTCTACTAAATTAACATTAGTGATATCAAGGTGTACAGATTCCTTTAATAATTGCAAAATGTTTGCCAAGCCTGTTTGTTCTTCAGAGAAATCTGTAGAAGCTAATTCTAGCTTGTCTCCTGCTGCATGCATCAAAAATCTCTTTGAACCATCTTCTAAATGCAACATTACTGTTCCAGCAACTTTCTTGTTTTTCAATACACTCACCTCAATTGTCTTTCGATTTCCATTTATCGTAGCACATTTCTTAAAAGTTCCAGTTTCTTTTCTATCTCAAAGATCTTATGAAAGCATATCTAAGGCTTCATCTATCCATATCGGCAACTGTTCTTCGATCGTTCGAAAACCGATTCGCTTATTTTTATTCGTAAAATAGCGTTTCTTTCGATGACCGGTATGAACAAATTTAGCTTCTAGTGTTCGGCGTGACAAGCTGATTTTTTGGGTATACTCGTCAATATCAATAATCTGCACCTTGGCACTATCGCCTACCTGCAATGCGTCATGGATATTTTTCGTGAATCCTGACTGAATCTCTGAAACATGGATCAACCCTTGTGTTTCTTCATCTAATGAAACAAACGCTCCGTATGGTTGAATCCCAGTAACCTTCCCCTCCAATATTTCTCCAATTTTATATGTCATACTTTTCCCTCTCTTTGCACCCTCTATTATACTAGTAAGTATGAAAAAAATGAAGTGGATATTCCTTCTCCTTCTATTATTATAGAAAGAACCCGTTAAAAAAAGCAGAAGTTTGCACTTCTGCTTTCGAGGAATACGAATTTATTCAGAAATTTCAATTGCTTCGATCACAACATCATGTACTGGACGATCTTGTGGTCCTCGTTGAACATTGCCAATTTCATCAACAACATCCATACCGTCGACCACTTGACCAAATACGGTATGACGGAAATCAAGCCAAGGAGTACCGCCGTTTTTGTATACTTCAACGACTTCCTCTGGATAACCAGCACTCTCCATTTGACCAATCATATTGGCTGGTACGTTTTGATTGTTGACAATAAAGAATTGACTACCATTGGTGTTTGGTCCTGCATTTGCCATTGACAAAGCGCCACGCAAATTGAACAGCTCACGTGAAAATTCATCTTCAAATTTTTCACCGTAAATACTTTCGCCACCCATACCAGTACCTGTTGGGTCACCACCTTGGATCATGAAATCCGGGATGACACGGTGAAAAATGATACCATCATAGTAGCCCTTCTTCGCTAGTTGAACAAAGTTTTCAACCGTTCGTGGTGCTTGTTCAGGAAATAATTGAATGTTGATATCTCCGCGGTTCGTTTTGACAAGTGCTTTGACACCTGCTTGATTTTCTAAATCTAATTGTGGAAATTGAGACAAAAAAATCTCCTCCTTATAGTTGATAGTCTAATCATAGCAGAAAAAAATAAAAATGCCACGTGGAATATTCTTTGTTATAATGCAAGTAGTGTATAAAACACAGTTCATTTTGAAAAGGAGATCAGACTATGAACATTTATGATATTACGATCGTTGGTGCTGGTCCAGCCGGTATGTTTGCAGCTTTTTATGCTGGCATGCGCAATGCCAAAACCAAAATTATTGATACCTTGCCGCAACTGGGGGGGCAGCTGTCCACCCTGTATCCGGAAAAATATATTTATGATATTCCCGGTTATCCTAAGATCAAAGCTGGCGATCTCGTACAAAAACTAGAGAATCAGCTGAGGACCTTCAACCATCGCTACCGTTTGGAAGAACAAGTACTCAAAATCGAACGTCTCGAAGATGGGATCATTGAATTGACCACTAACAAGCGTACCCATTATTCACGCGCCGTTATCTTAGCCCTAGGAAATGGCTCTTTCCAACCAAGAAAGCTGACTGTTCCCAATGCTGAGAACTTTGAAAATTACGGTATCGACTATTATGTCCCTGATTTGATGAAATACGCTGGCAAAAAAGTAGCGATCGCCGGTGGTGGTGATTCAGCGATCGATTGGGCGTTAATGCTTGAACCGATTGCTGCAGAAGTCTCGCTTATCCATCGTCGCCCAGAGTTTCGTGCCCATGAGCATAGCGTGGAGCTGCTACAAAAATCTTCTGTCAATATTATGACACCTTACATCATCAAAGAGGTAACAGGAGACCGTATGCTGGAAGAAATCCATCTGCAGGCGCCAAAAAGTGAAGATACCGTACGGATGTCGGTTGACTATTTGATCGTCAACTATGGCTTTTCTTCTTCATTAAATCTGAAAGACTGGGGACTGACAAGTACTCGCCAAGGGATCCCTGTTCGTTCAGACATGCGTAGCTCAATGGATGGCGTTTATGCTTGTGGAGATATCACCTTGTACGATGGGAAAGTAAAACTGATCGCCACTGGTTTTGGTGAAGCACCGACAGCTGTCAATAATGCCTTGCATTATATTGATCCTAAAAACCGCACACAGCCTGCTCACAGCACTAGCCTTTACCAATAATCTAAAAACAATGCCCGGGAACCTTCAGGATAAAGGTTTCCGGGCATTTTCTATAAGTAATCTGCTTGCCATTCTGCAAGTTTTTGTTGAACGAGCTGCAGCAATTGTGCCGGAGTCGGTGCTGCTAAACGTTCTCCTTCAAAAAAACAAAACGGCCTTTGTGCACACAAGGTACACTCACTTAGACAAGAATAAGTCAGAACATCCGCTTCGCCAGTCGCTTCCAGTGCATCAAGCACCATTTGACTGCCTTCTGCTAAATTTGTTTCGCAAAATTCTACCAGAGGAAACATTTCCTTCACCGCATTCCTTTTCATTGATTCCATCCAGCCAATAGTATAACATGAAAGAAGAGAATAATCGAAAATCTGAGCATCAAACAAGGAGGGATTCTATGGTATTAGAAACCAAGACATTAGAAGAAAAAGCACGTGGTTTATTAGGTGAGCGCGGTGTTTCCATTGTCGACATCGCAGATCTGGTCATGTATCTGCAAAAACAGTATCTTCCAGATCTGACTTTGGAAGAGTGTGTGGATAGCGTTGATTCTGTTTTGACAAAGCGGGAGGTACACAATGCGATTCTGACAGGTATCCAGTTGGATATTCTGGCAGAAGAAGACAAGCTACTTCAGCCCCTGCAAGAAATCGTTGCGGAAGACGAAGGGCTTTATGGGATTGATGAGGTCCTAGCATTGTCGATCGTCAACGTGTACGGCTCGATTGGTTTTACTAATTATGGCTATATCGATAAAGTTAAACCCGGCATCTTAGAAAAACTAAATGATCACGATGGTCCTCGTGTACACACCTTTCTTGATGACATCGTAGGAGCGATCGCTGCTTCAGCGGCAAGTCGCCTGGCACATCAGTATCCAGACAGAGCTCACGAAATCACGCAATAAAAAAAGAAGTTCGACGTTATTTTGTCGAACTTCTTTTCAATTTTCGTTTCCCTCTCAATAACATCAGTAAAAACAAACCCTCGATCAAAACAAAGAAGAAAATAAAGCAATGCATGAAAAATTGTTCTGGCAAGACATTAATGATTGGATCGGTCACTGGATTAAACAACCAGTCATCATTATTGAAAAATAATTCATGAAATTTCACAAAAAAGGTATCGAAACCGATCACCATCAGTCCCCCAAACAAGACTGGTACAGCCATTGCCCACTGAGCCGGACGAATCAAGCGCCAAAAGCGCTGGTTCTTTTGACAATAATATAAAAAGAGACCACTTGGGATAACTGTCACTGCCAAAATACTATAATTCAACAGAAATAATTTTTTCACATCATAGAAATGACCGGCACCTGCTTCTGACATCGGAAAGTCTGGAAGTGCCAATGTTTGATTCCACGGATTATTCAAAAAACCTAATAACAGCTCGTAATTTTTCAGCAGTTCTTCTTTTGATAATGACGTATAGTTCAAAATACCGAGAAAATCAATGTCCCAAGCATACAAGGGACGAAAGTTGATTGTCACAGCAATCGCCAAACTAATGATCGTCAAAAATAAGCTCAGCATTCCCAAGCGTTCTAACCATTGTCCTTTTACTTTCATTGGTCAAAATCCCATTCGTCTAAGCTGTCAACGACATAGGTCGGTGCTGCTGGCAATGTCGGTACCGCTGCTTTAGGGGTAAAGCCTGAAAGTACCAACAAACTGTCGATTTGATTGTTGATCCCTGAACGGATGTCTGTCTCATAATTATCGCCAACCATCAAGACCTCTTCTTTTTTCAAACCGATACGTTGAAGCGATTTTTCCATGATCGTTGCTTCAGGTTTGCCGATAAAAACAGGTTGTGTTTTCGTAGATGTTTCCAGAAAACTGATCAACGAACCCGCTCCTGGAAGCAGACCACGTTCTGTTGGGATATTTTTATCCGGATTGGTACCGATAAAGGTCGCTCCTTTTTGGATCGCCAAGGTAGCTATACTGAATTTTTCATAAGTCACCTGTGAGTCCAGACCAACCACAACATAATCAGGCTGTTCTTCTTCCCATTCAAAACCTGCATCCAGAATCAAATCGATTAAACCGGCTTCACCGATCACATAGACCTTGTTGCCTTTGTTATCATCCTTCATAAAATCGATGGTCGCCAAACTCGCCGTATAAATCGTTTCCTCTGCTACATGAATATCAAATTCATCGGCTAATCGTTGAGCGACTGTTGCAGGGCTTTTCGTCGTATTGTTGGTCACAAACAAAAAAGGTAAGTCTCTTTTTTGAAGCTCTTCGACAAATCGCTTTCCTGCTGGAATAGGTTCTTTTCCTAAATAGATCGTTCCATCTAAATCAATCAAGTATCCTTTATATGTCATCTAATCTTCTCTCTTTCGAATCGTAAATCCTTTTTTTGTTTCTTTGACTATCGTTTTCTTAGGTGCCTTTTCTTTCGGTTGCTTGTTTTTGATCACTGGCTTCTTTTTGTTGCGCTCAGAAAGATTTTCTTTCTTCTCTGAGACATGCGCCTGCGAAGGATTTTGTCGTTTTTTGCGTCGTCGGTTATTGGTTTTGTCTCGTTTGCCACCGATTCGCTGAATCACAAAATACGCACAACCAAAATTACAGTATTCGTACAGATAATCCTCCAGCATATCGATCCGCTGATCAGGCATCGCTTTACGGTTAGAACTTTCAAAAAAGCCCTTCAAACGTAGTTGCTCATAACCCCAATCGCCAACGATATAATCATAGCGAGCCAGGACTTCACTGTAGCGCTCGCCTAAACGCTGTGGATCAAAACCTTCGCGATAATTCGTTAGTAATTTGTATTGGCGATTGCCGATCAAAAATTCCGTGTCACTGACCGAAACGACAACTTCACCTTTTACTTCTTTTTTTTCTTTATCTTCAACGATTTCTTCTAAAACCGCAGTTACTTCATCTGTTAGATTCCCTTGCTTCTTGGCCATTTTTTCACCACCTGAGATTTATTATACCTTCTTTTTTCTTTGATGAATACCCTTATTCTAATGCCGACAAAGGATATTTCTCCATTAAATGCTTCGCTAAAACAGTCCGGATAAATTCTGGAAACAAAAATTCATATTGACCGGCGATCTCAATGCTCGGAATAAAAGGAAAGAACATTAAATGATCGACTGTCGTAAAGCTGTACTCTTTGTCAGATTCTATCATTTTTCCTTGCCAAAAAACGACATGGTTGGTTGCATCATAGGTCAATCCGTCATAAATGACTTCCCCGAAGATCTTGCCTCTGAATCCCATACCAACAATCGTATAGTTCCTTAAAAACAAACGATTTTTTTCGATTTCTAGTACCATGCGAACAATGTCTTGTCCTCGCATTGATACGCGAATCAAACGCATCGGATGGGGCAGCAGGGTATGCAGCTGATCTTGATTGATCAGACCTTTAGGTAGTTCTCCTAAAAACAATCCGGTATTCAACAAGGCAACTTCTGTGCCACCTCTTTGGCGAACCGCCTCCAATGTTTCCAGAACCAAGGATTCTTCATCAAAATTATTTAACGTAAGATCATGTGGTAGCCAGGCTACTTTTTTCTCCTGCAACAGACGATGACCCGTCTCCATGTATTGAAAAATTTCCTGATTGTCTTCTGGCTGCTCGGGCATGACTTCTGTCGCAAAGGTCTGAGCAGTCGTTTTCAACAGCTGATGGCTATCATCCAGAAGAAGAGTCACCTCTCCCACGTACTTCCCATATCTGCCGGCTGCAGCAAGCTGTACGCCATTCACTAGTTTGCCATTGGGAAAATGGTGATGCGTATGGGATCCTAAAATCACGTCGATCTGCGGCAATTCCTCAGCGATCAAATGGTCTTCTGTGATTCCTAAATGACTGAGAAAAACCAAGACATCGACTTGCTCTCGTAACTGATGTACTAGCTCAGGTAGCAATTCTGTCCACTGGCGAACATCCCAGCCATTCGGTGCGTAGGTCAATGGAAAGGGAGCGGTCATTGCCAAAAAACCGATTTTAGTCCCTTGTTCAGTTTCAATGATTTTGGAAATCTGCGCCCATTCTGGAAGCTTTAATGTCTGCCTATCGTAAAGATTGTCCAAGACAATATCAAAATTGGCATGATCGTACAGGTGGTTCAAGACTTGTTTAGCATTGCCGATGCCTTCATTGTTCCCGATCGTTACAACATCATAATGGATCTGATTCATCAACTCAACATTCGCTTGTCCGTCACTTGCTTCCGTCAGCGGATGCCAACGGTCTGCAAAATCACCCAGATCGACCGTCAGGACTTGTTCCTCTTCCAGCGACTGTTGCTGTTCCTGAAGAAAACGACGAATCTTGGGCCAATTTTCAAAATGTGAATGCAGATCATTGGTGTGTAAAATCCGAATTTTTTCCATGCTTTTCCCTTCTTTTCCATCCAAAAGATTTCTTATGTCTAGTGTATCAAATCTTT
Source organism: Enterococcus olivae (assembly GCF_053760925.1). Classification (NCBI taxonomy): domain Bacteria; kingdom Bacillati; phylum Bacillota; class Bacilli; order Lactobacillales; family Enterococcaceae; genus Enterococcus; species Enterococcus olivae. The sequence continues at coordinate 67,356 of NZ_JBSMVT010000013.1, read as the reverse complement.
GGGATTTCTAAAAATAAATCTTTTTGACTTCATGGACAAACATGTACTTCCCAAACGAAAAAGCGACAGACACAATTTTGCGTCTGTCGCTTTTGTTCTATGTACAGGCACATGAGAATCGCTGCTTAGTGCTGCTTCCTTCCAGATCTGACACGCTTCACAACATTCCCATTGCCCAGAAAATAGTATAACGTACTTTAAACTATTTGACTAGTCTTTTTTTCTTTTTTGTTTTTTAATACGACGTAATTCTCGAAAAAAGGCAGTTAAAAGCTGTCCACACTCTTCTTGTAAAATCCCTGCTTCAACATAACTCCAGTGATTGAAGCGCTCGTCTTCCAATAGATTCAGTAAGCTTCCAGCCGTGCCACCTTTGGGATCATAGGCCCCAAAGTAAACTTCTTCTATCCGAGACAGCATCGAGGCTCCACTGCACATTGGGCAAGGTTCCAATGTAACAAAGAGTTGGGCTTTCTCCAATCGCCAGCTACCCACTTGTTCACAGGCCTCCTGAATGGCAATCATCTCTGCATGAGCTGTTGCATTTTGAGTTGTTTCCCGCAAGTTATGACCTCGACCGATGACTTGCTTGTTCAAAACCACGACTGCTCCGATTGGAACTTCCCGAATTGCTTCCGCTTTTTTCGCTTCCGCAATAGCTTCGCGCATAAAATATTCTTTTTCTTCCTGTGTCAGTGTACTTTCTTTCACCCGCTTCACCTCAATTCACTTTATCATGTTCTCGCTAAAATGAAAACTACTAGTGTAGGTATTCTGTTCATCGCTTTCTTACACTCCGCTTCAAAACAAAAGAAAGTACCTGATGAAGTCTGTTTTTAAACAGTGCTTTCATCAGATACTTCCATCTTTTTATTGAATGTAGACCATCCGGTGTGAAGGGTCAATTAAAATTTGCTGTCAACAAAATTCACGATTTTATCTTTGACATTGCAAGTTGCATCTTTGACGTTGTTGCCATATTCAGCGATTTGATCGCGACCGTCATTGACTTTTTTCGCAACACTCATAAACGAATCAATGTCTTTGTCTTCCAAATTGTCTACGAAACCAAGTAACGTTTCATTTCCGTTGAATTTATCATCGACAAAACGTTTTACTTTGCGGCGATTAGACATAGACGTTATTTTTTTAACTACTTTTTCTGAGACAACTGCTGCTGTTGCGATTCCAGCGATTGCCGCAATACTTAATCCGATCGTTACTTTTGTTGATGTTTTCATATTTGGACATCCCCTTCTCTTTTCCTTAAATCTATAATAACATGAGATGAAATAGAAAAACAAGAATTCTGATAGGTTTCATCGGATTCATATCGCTTTCAATAACGAGAAGGGTTTGTTCGATATCATTCTCGCAACCATTTTTTCACACTTTTATTGATCAAGGGCAACGAAACTTTTTGATCCCAAAATTTGATAAAGGGACCCATTAAAAAAGCCGTCACAAAAGTTCCTATACCGATCGGTCCTTTAAAAAGAAAACCTGCCGAAGCAAATAGGAGATCCTGTATAATCCGGACTGTTCGATAACCCAGCTTCGTTTTATCCACGATCGTCGGCGAGATTGCATCGTAAGGCGCCGTGCCAACTTCCGCAGACATATAAAAAGAGGCGCCAAAACTAAAGACCAACAATCCTAGCACTAAGCTCAACAGCTGGTCCAAAACGGTCGTCTGCTCGAAGCCCATCCAAGCAAAGCCTGCACTAAACAGATCGATAAAAAAACCTGTCAGAATTAAATTGATGATCGTGCCGATCCCAATATATTTTCTTCCAAAGAAAAAAATCATGACCAAAATAATCACGTTCATGATCAACTGATAGACTCCTAAGGATAATCCTAGTATTTGACCAATTGCTACGTTGGCACTAGTAAATGGATCCAGTCCAACATTCCCCACTTGTAAAATCGATATTCCTAACGCCAGTATCACAGTGCCTATCAAGGCAAAGACCGAACGAATAAACAATTCCTGCAACGACTTTTTCTCACTCATCTTCTTTCTCCCGACTATAATCAAATTCAAAAAGTAAACTATCCGAACGACAGCAAGCTCGCTCTTTTGGTTCAATTGAACCCTGACGCAAAGTTGCGTCAGTCAGAGACATATCAAACGATCGTCCGGATAGTTAGTATTCTTTAGTTTCTACGGTTATTGCCTCCAAATAAAAGAACCAGTCGAAGTAACTGTAGGAAGGTGCTGATCGCGGCAGCCACATAAGTCAGTGCTGCTGCTGTCAATACTTTACGAGCCATCGGTACTTCCTCTTCCGTCAAAAGACCTCCGTCACTCAAGATTCTCAACGCCTTGCGAGAAGCATCGAACTCAACTGGTAAAGTAATCAACTGAAATACCAATGCCATTGAAAAAGCAATTAGTCCCAAATTTACCAGAAAAGGACCACGAAGCAAGACACCGATCAAGATCAATGGAATCGAAAGACTTGAACCAATATTGGCCACAGGGACGATCGCTGCACGCAGACGCAATGGGAAGTAGCCTTCCGCATCCTGAACAGCATGTCCACACTCATGGGCGGCCACACCGATGGCTGCCACCGAAGTGGATTGAGCGGTCGTCTGAGACAAACTCAACATTTTTGTTCCTGAATTGTAATTGTCTGTCAGGTTTCCTGAAATCCCCTGAACACCCACACCGTTGATTCCTTGATTCTGTAAAATATACTGTGCGGCTTGTGTACCTGTTACATTGTTACGGCTTCTGACTTTATCAAACTTTTGAAAGGTATTGTTGACGTAAGCCGATGCAGCCATCGAAATAATCATTCCAAGAATGACTAAAATAAACGTGGAATCATAAAATAAACCATAGCCAAACATCGTATCTCCTCCTTGTTTTATACAAGCATTTACTGCTAGTCTTTTTTTAAATATACCAAGTTATCTTGAATTTTTCATGAAGAGAATCTGAAAAAACACAGGCTTAAAGTTTTTTTACGAATTCTGATTTTAATTTCATTGGACCAAAACCGTCGATCTTGCAATCGATGTTGTGGTCGCCTTCCACTAAACGGATCGTTTTTACTTTGGTTCCCTGTTTCAATGGTGCGGAAGCTCCCTTGACCTTTAAATCTTTGATTACTGTCACGGCATCGCCATCATTCAAAAGATTGCCATTGGCATCATGGACGACAAGCCCCGTCGCTTCTTCTGTCAGATCCCACTCATGACCGCATTCTGGACAATTGTATAAACCGCGATCTTCGTAAGCATAGATCGACTGACATTCTGGACATTTTGGTGTCTCACTCATTGTTTTCCTCCTTGTTCTTCCGTAAAAATAGAGGGAAAGTCTCCCTTCCCTCTATTATACCGTTATTTTGAATCATTTTCTGTTTTGTGAGGATTTTTTTATTCAGCAGCTAACACAAGATCCTCGTCGCGAATGACACCGTCAATAATGATATTGGTGTCCCCAATCAAATACAAGCCTTGTTCAGCTACCTCCACCTCTAAAATACCGCCCAGCACATGTAGCAGTACTCGATTTGCTGGAACCAAGTGCTTTTTGACCAACGCATAGGCTGTTGAGCCTGATCCAGTACCACAGGCAAGCGTAAAGTCCTCCACGCCGCGTTCAAAAGTTCGAACAAGCACCTTTTCGTCAACAATCTCATAAAAATTGACATTGGCTCCTTTCGGCAATTCTTCCCAGAAGCGTAGTTTTTTGGCTAGTTCTCGTAAATCAGCCAAATCCATTAAAGCTAATCCTGGATAATGCACGACCAGGTGGGGAATACCCGGATCACCTAACTCGATATAATCAACGCTGGTCACATTTTCATCAGGAAATGGACAGTCAAAGCGAACATTGGCTGGATCATTCAACTGAACTTTGTATTTTCGTTCGTCTAGGCGCCATGCTCGAACATCGCCGGCAATCGTTTCAATCGTCATTTCCTCTGGTGCCAATTGATTTTCATAAGCATAACGAGCAATACAACGAGCACCATTGCCGCACATTTCAGCCTCACTGCCGTCTGCATTGTAAAACCTCATTCTGAAGTCGCCCCCATGCTGTGGGTGATCCACAGCCATGACCGCATCACTGCCTACAGAAATTCGATGACGACAAACTTGCTGTGCTAGTTTGGACAATTCAACTGTTGAATAGCCCAACTTCATGTTATTGATGACAATAAAATCATTGCCCGTTCCCTGCATTTTATAAAAAGGAATCATCTTGTCTTCACCTCATTTCAAAGAATCTGGAATCCGTTCATTTTGGATTATTTGATTATAGCTTTGTCTCTCTACAATGACTTCCGATTGCCCTTTGTTTACCAAGACAACCGCTGGAATCTGCAGCTTGTTGTAATTACTTGCCATCGAATACCCATAGGCGCCAGTGGCAAAGGTGGCAAAAATATCACCAGCTTCAATTTTTGGCACCTGGATGTCTTTGACGAGAATATCGGTACTTTCGCAAGCTTTTCCAGAAATCGTCACTGTTTCTGATAAAGGTTCTTCGGCACGATTGGCGATCACACCTTCGTAGTTTGCTTGATAAAGACCCGGACGAATATTGTCCGTCATCCCGCCATCGATTGAAGCATATTTTCGAATTCCCGGTAGCTCTTTGATCGCACCGATCGTGTGCAGACTAATCCCTGCTTCCGCAACGATACTTCTTCCCGGTTCGATCACGATCGCTGGACGTTCCAACTGATGCTTCTGACAAAAGGCTTCAGTTAGCGCCATCAAAGGATCTAAGAAATAATGGTAAGGCTGGCGCGTATCCTCTTGTGTATAGATTACGCCAAAGCCGCCCCCATAATTCAGCTCTTTCACTGGATAATCAAATCGTTTTTTGATCTCTAATACCAGATCCAAGGCTACTTCGGCAGCTGCTAGATGCGTGCTGTTGTCTGCAAGCTGACTACCAATATGAAAATGAATCCCGTAAAAATTGATCTCTGGCGCATCAATCGCCTGTTTGATCACTGGAAACAGAATGTTTTCATCTAGAGGAATCCCAAATTTAGAGTCTTTTTGACCCGTTGAGATAAATTCATGTGTTGAAACATTGACTTCTGGTGTGATTCGGAAAAGAATATTGGCCGTTGTGTTCTTTTCACGGCAGAGCGCCTGAATCAGCTGGACCTCCTGGATCCCATCAACGATGATTCTTCCCACACCGTAGTCGATCGCCAGTTCCAACTCCTCTATTGATTTGTTGTTGCCGTTGAATTCAATGTGTTCTGCTGGAAATTTTGCTTTGATTGCGGTATAAAGTTCTCCACCACTGACAACATCCAGACAAAGACCTTCTCGTTCAATAAGCTTCAGCATCGCCAGTGTATTGAAGGCCTTGGATGCATAAGCTACCCGAACATTGTCGTATTTTTGGATGAAGTCTTTCTGCAGGGTCTGACATTCGTTGACGACCGCTGTTTCAGACAAGACATACAGTGGCGTACCGTATTGCTCTGCTAACGCTACAGTGTCGCAGCCGTCCCAGTAAAGACGATTGTTTTTGATTTCTTTGATCATGTATTTTCTCCTTTATTCAACCATTCGATTAATTCGACATAACAGACGATCCCGTTCAATAAATTTTTTTCATCGAAATTCATCTTTCCACTATGCAATGGATGGATATAACCTTTTTTTTCATTTCCTGTTCCTACAAAGAAGAACAAGCCTGGAACGACTTGCTGGTACATCGAAAAATCTTCAGCCAGCATCAATGGGGGTGTTTCAATATAGGACGCTCCAGCGATTTGTTGGAGGACCTCCACCATTTTCGGTTCATTATCGACCACACGATACATATGATTGAAGTAAACCTCTGCCTGACAGCCATAACCTTTGGCAATCTCTCGAGCCAGTAGATCGATTCGCTCTGTCATTGTATCATAAATCTGATCATCAAAGGCTCGCATCGTTCCTTCGATTTGCACTTTTCCCGGAATAATATTCATTGCTTCGCCACCAGTGATTTTTCCAAAGGTCAAGACAGCACTGGACAAAGGATCAAGATTTCTGGAAATAATGCTATGCAGTCCTTGAATGATCGCTGCACTTGCCAATATGGCATCTGCTCCCTGATGAGGCTGAGCACCGTGAGCACTCGTACCTTTAACAGTGATCTGGATTTCTCCATTACGAGCCATCATTGCCTCTGGGCGACAAGCGATTGTTCCTTCTGGAAGTCCAGGAAAAACATGCAGACCCACGATTTCTTCGATCCCGAATTTTTCGATCAATCCTGCATCGATCATCAGTTGCGCACCACCAGGACCTTCTTCTGCTGGTTGGAAGAGTAAGACGATCGTTCCTTGGATCACTTCTGGATGTTGACTTAAATACTCCGCAAAACCGAGCATGGTGGCCATGTGCCCATCGTGCCCACAAGCATGCATTTTCCCTTTGATAGGAGAAGCAAAGGCCACTCCCGTTTCTTCGGTTACAGGCAACGCATCGATATCCGTTCTGAAAGCAATGGTTTTCCCAGGTTTTTCACTGCGAAGAACCGCGATTGTTCCCGTTTCGATCATTGGATAAATTTCATTGATACCAAAGGATTGCAGCTTCTCTCTCAAATAAGCTGCTGTTTGGATTTCTTCCAAGCCAAGTTCTGGCATTTGATGAAGCTCTCGTCGATAAGATGTCACATTTGGTAACAATGCTTGGATTCCTTCTGTTATGTACATAAAACCACTCTTTTCAGTATAAATTTTCATTTGAATGTTCTTTTTTAGTGAAAAAGATTCTTAAATATTGATATATTTTAACATTATAGTATATAATTTCAATAAGCTAGTATTTAAAACTTCCAATTTATCACTTTTTTATACTCGATAAATGGAAAAAACAAACAAAGGAGTGGCTTATGTCAGATTTACAATTTTCAGATCCATATCAATTAGCGAAATATATTAAAAACGCTACGAAAAAAACGACCGTCAAAGCATATGTTAAAGGAGATCTGACGGCTGTTTCTGCCGATAATGTAAAAATTTTCGGAAACGTCGTCATCGGAGATGCAGTTGATGTCGAAACATTCTTAGATGTAAACAAAGCTAACATTGAAGACTACTATATAGAGAATGACCGCCGTAATTCAGCTGTTCCATTGCTGGATATGACAAAAATCGATGCACGAATCGAGCCAGGCGCTTTCATTCGTGACCAAGCGATCATCCAAAAAAATGCTGTCATCATGATGGGGGCTGTCATCAACATCGGAGCTGTTGTTGGTGAAGAAACAATGATCGACATGGGTGCGATCCTTGGTGCTCGTGCAACCGTCGGCAAAAAAGCCCATATTGGTGCCGGAGCTGTCTTGGCGGGTGTTTTAGAACCACCTTCAGCAAGTCCCGTGGTCATTGAAGACAATGTGCTAGTCGGAGCAAATGCAGTTGTGTTGGAAGGTGTTCGGATCGGAGAAGGTGCTGTCGTGGCTGCCGGCTCGATCGTTACCGAAGATGTCCCAGCAAATGCAGTTGTTGCTGGTTCACCTGCCAAAGTCATCAAGATGAAGGACGAGAAAACACTGTCCAAAACAGAATTTCTAGACGATTTAAGAGGATAAATCAAAGAAAGATGTGCAGGATTCTTTCCTGTGCATTTTTTTGTTAACAAAAAACTTACTTTTTCTCATTCATTTCTAAGGAAAATCTTTCCAATTATTTTAACCGTTGATATCCGTTGACATTATAGTATATAATTTCAATAGTCTATAGTTTAAAAACTTCTATTTTTCAGATTTTTTTCATTCTCTGTAGATGAAATGAATAGAAATATATAAAAGCGAAAATTTTGAGAGGATGTGTAAAAAATGGCAATATTTAAAGGATCAGGCGTTGCCCTTGTTACTCCAATGCATACAGATGGTTCGGTGGACTTTGATAAGTTGAAAGAACTGGCTGAATGGCATGTAGAACAAGGAACAGACGCTATTATTGCTTGCGGCACAACCGGAGAAGCGTCTACTTTGGAAGATGACGAACATATTGCAGTGATCGAGGCAGTAGTTAAACAAGTCAACGGACGTATCCCAGTGATTGGCGGCACAGGTTCCAACAATACCAAACATGGCATTGAATTATCTAAAAGAGCAGAAGGTGTTGGCGCAGATGCACTTTTGATCGTCACTCCTTACTATAACAAAGCAACTAAAAGAAGCTTGGTCGCTCATTACGAAGCTATCTGCAATGAAATCGAGATTCCCGTGATTTTATATTCTGTTGGTTCTCGAACTGGTTTCAATCTGACACCAGATCTTGTCAAAGAATTGAAAAAAATTCCAAATATCCAAGGAATCAAAGAAGCTAGTGGTGACATCGCACAGGTCGCTGAGATTGCTCGACTAGCAGATGAGAATTTTGCCTTGTACTCTGGAAATGATGATCAAGTTCTGCCATTGATGTCTGTCGGTGGATTAGGTGTTATTTCTACGATCGCAAATATCGCACCAAAACAAACCTCTGAAATGGCTCACCACTTCCTTGATGGAAACTTTGAAGCTGCCAAAAATGAACAGTTGGCTCAATTGCCGCTGATTCATGCCATCTTCTCAGAAGTAAATCCAGTGCCAGTTAAAACGGCAGTGTCTTTACTTGGCAAATGCGAACAAAACTACCGTCTACCTTTAGGTGTACCAGAAGACAAAACAGTGGAACTGTTGAAACGTGAAATGACTGCTTACGGCATTTTATAGGAGGGACCTACATGAAACGAATTATCCTTAGCGGCTGTAATGGTCGAATGGGTCAGGTTTTGCAAAAATCGATCAAGGCCAATCCTGAACTGACAGTAGTTGCCGGCATCGATCATGTACCAACTGAAAATCCTGATTTCCCCGTTTATCAAACGGCTCAAGAAGTAACAGAAGCAGCTGATGTGATGATCGATTTCTCTCACTATACAGCTGTCCCTGATCTAGTAGCTTTTGCCTCAGAGAAAAAGCTGCCAGTCGTGGTTGCTACGACTGGTTTAGAGGATGACACGAAAGAATTGTTGAAGAAAGCTTCTGAAACGATTCCCGTCTTTTATTCAGCAAATATGTCTCTAGGTATCAACGTCTTAGTCAAAGCATTGCAATCGATCACACCTGCTTTAGAGAATGATTTCAATATCGAAATCATTGAAAAGCATCACAATCAGAAAAAAGATGCGCCAAGTGGAACTGCTTTACTTTTGGCTGACAGTATCAATGATGCTTGTTCTGAGAAAAAAGACTATATCTTTGGTCGTTCAGGGAATGACAATGAAAACAAATTGAGTGAGATGGGTATTCACGCTGTTCGTGGTGGAACGATCCCTGGAGAACATACTGTGATCTATGCTGGTGATGATGAAATCATCGAATTAAAGCATACTGCCCTGTCTCGCGATATTTTCGCTAACGGCGCATTAAAAGCTGGTGTCTTCCTAGCTGACCAATCAGCTGGATTTTACAGCATGTCTGACCTACTGGACGCTTAATAAAATATTGCAATCAAAGAGAGCCTCACTAGTTGACCTAAATGTTCAACTAGTGAGGCTCTCTTTTAGATTTATTCAAAATGCTTAGTTAATACGTGACTACTTTCCCTGTTTCCGCAGATTCATAGGCGCATTCGATTAGCCGTGTCAATTGCTTAGCTGTTTCTAGATCATATTGAGGATAGGATTGCTTCTCAGGATCTTTCAACAGATCCACGAACTCTTCGATCGGAAAAGGATTGACTTTAGAGATCTCTTCAGAAGGGATCTGTGTTTTAAAGCGGTACTCTTCCTTTAGATTGCTTTGGACAAAAATCGCCTGATGTTCATGTTCATTACCGACAACCTGAATGGAGCCCTGCGTACCAACGATCTCCAGATAATTATCTAAGGTTGGTCCAATGAATGCCGTCGTTGCTGTACCAATACAACCGGATTCAAATTCAATGATCGTTGTTGAACGTTCATCTACACCACTACCGTAAGCTTCATTCATCAAGCAGCTGACTTTTTTAGGTTTTCCACAAAACAATGGCAATAAAGCAAAACCGTGACAACCTAAATCAAGCGTGACTCCGCCACCAGATTGGCTTTTATCAAACCAGTAATCTGGCAGGTTCTGCAACAATACAGCCCCATGCGAACGACGGAAATAAGCGGTCGTGATTTCCCCTGCATGACCTTCTTTGACCCAGTTCAAGGCATACTGATAGGTATTGACCGCTAAAGACTCCAGTGAAAGCATGAATTTCACGCCGTTTTCCAAGACTGCCTGTTCGATCTCCAAACAGTCGGCAGTACTCAATGCCAATGCCTTGTCACTAAAAATGTGTTTTTTGGCTTTTGCTGCCAAAACGATCAATTCTTTGTGCATCGTCGTCGGTGCTTCAATAATCACCGCTTCTACTTGCTCATCCGCCAAGATTCTGCGGTAATCTGATTCAAAAGTTCCCCCGTATGTACGAGCTGCTTCCTCTCCACGTTCTTCATCAAAATCCCAGACATAGACACATTCCGCTTCTTTCGCCAATAATCTTTTTACAAAGCCTTTGGTATGGACATGCCAGGAAGAGATCAATGCAAATTTCATCTCTTTGCCTCCTTTTTTCTATAGTATAACAGACAAAAAACTGAAAGAAGATGTCTGTTCAACAAATTCTTTCAGCTTTTTTAAACTCTTTCTTGTTTGAAATTCAAATATCCGACAAAAATCGCTCCTAAAAATAGGGAAAATAATGGCAGTGAATAAATCGTCAACATTCCTAAAAATCCTAAAGCAATCTGCATCTTCAAATCCATTTTTTGCACTGTTCTCGCTCCATTTCCTTCTGATAAAAAAGGTATTTTTGTTTTCGAGACCATTGTACTCATTTGTGCAGAAAAGAACTATCTTTCTTTAAAATTCTTACTAAATTGTTATAAATCCACTGTTTCCCTTAGAATTGTCTCACTTTTCAAACATTAGGCTGTGCCTAATTCCTTCAATTTATTCAATAATTGTTTTTGCGCCGGTTGAATTCCGACTGCAAGGGGCTTAACTGCTAAACTAACTTTACCCGAATCAGTCGTAATCCCCACTTTTTTGACTGCTACACCACTTATTTTGACTGACTGAATACTTTTGATCGGAATTTTCATTAGTGCTTTCTCTTCCATATTCATTGTCAGCTGAACAAGTAAGACATCCGTCTCATCGATCAAAACAACATACATTTTAGGCATCGGTATCGCAAGTAGCTTGTGCTCATCTGCATATCCAACTACGCTATCAGGAGCGCCATGCTGTGCTTTGAATTTATCCAAATTCTCTTGTTTGATGGCCCATCTCATCAGACACTCCTCCTTTATCGTTACTTTTAGTGTAAAGGAAAGTGCCTAAAAAAGAAATCAATAAGCTTTTTAGAATCAGAAAATTCAGATAACTTAAACAGTGATTTGTTTGTTGGCATATTGCTGATTTCGCTTGTCGTGAGAAGTGAAGATCAGAATTTTATTTTCTGCCAATTTCAGTACGGTTTCAAAAATTGCTTTGGCAGATTCCTCATCAATACTACTCGTACTTTCATCCAGTAAATAGACCTCCGCTTCTGATACGAAGAGCCGAGCAACCGCGATCCGCTGCCTCTCACCGCCAGACAAATTATTGCCGTTTTCGATCAGTAAGGTGTCCCAGCTTTTAGTTTCAAGAACCGGATCCAGAATACCTGAATCCTCGATCCGTTTTTTCTGTTCAACTGACAATGACTTGCCATGAGTGATATTTTTTTCGATGGTCGTGGTTAAAATGGTTGCGTCCTGAGACAGATAGGCAATTTTATTTCTCAGGCTGCTATTTTGCAACTCTGCGATCGGCAAGCCGTTGATCTCAATGCCAGTTCCAGGATAAAACTTTAGCAGGAGTTTCAAAAGTGAAGATTTGCCACTTCCTGATTTTCCAGAAAGATAGACAATGTCGTTTTTCGACAATGTTTCACTGATGCTATAGCCATAAGTCTGTTCCCCTCTTTGAAAAGTCGGTTGCTCCAGAGTGATCGTATCGATCGAAGAAAGTTGCTGTTTTCCCTCATGTTCCCGATTGCCATCTAGCTCACTACGGATAAACTGATTAGCGATCGTCAGAGCATTCATGTCGATGTTGACCTTTGACAATTCACTCAAAGAAGCAAAAAACAAAGGCAGGATGATACTTAAGAGAACCAAATGAGCGATAGGTAGTTCACCATTGGCAATTTGGATGCTTGTCCATATATATACAAAGGTTTGAAAGCTTTGATTGACAAAAGCGATAACACTGCTGGTACTTTGTGCAAATTTATTGGTCGCCGCCAAAGCATCAAATTTCAAACCAATTTCTTTCTGTAATAGATACTCCAATACATCATCGGACATCCCTGCTTTGACCGCCTCACTATTGGTGAGGGTCACGATCAAATTTTTATTCGCCACGGCAGAGCTCTTCTGCATAGCTTCCATACGAGTATGTAAGCTTTTGTTGATGTAGCGAAACCCAAGAAGATTCAGCGGAATCAACACAAGCATGAACCACACAAGACTTTTTGAGATCGTCAGGACAATCCCTAATCCAAAAATAAGGATGAAGATCGCCTTGACGACTGTACTAAAACTTGTGATTAAAAACAAATACAGTGCATCGACAGCCGTAAAAATACGATTGATCAAATACGTCGGTTCTAACTGCACATAGGAATCGTAGGTCATTTTCGTCATTTTTTGAATCAGTGAAAACAAATACTGGGTATTGAATTTAGCAGCATAATTTTCTTTATAGACGGTGATAGCAATTTGAATCACGAGAGACAGCAGCATGGCCGCAAAAATATAGGGTAGAAAATCAAAAGACAACTCTTCTCTTTGGTTCATTTGCTGGATCATCACTGGCGCAATAAGTGCTGTCACCGTCGAGACAATTGCCGTGATTCCCACCAAACCGACAAATTCCTTGTTTTTCCTAATCAATTCTTTCATAGAACCCCTCTTTTCCTTTTTTTTCATATACAATTATATACGAAAGGTAACTATTTTCAATTAATTTCCACAACAAAGAGGATAAACATTGAAAATAGTTACACCTATTAGGAATTATTAGGAAAATCCATTTCAAAAAAACTGTCCCTTCGTTAGTAAAAGGACAGTTTTGTGATTATTAAACATTCTCTGCGATATAGCGAACCAATTCTTCCGTTTTTTCCCAGCCGATACAAGGATCCGTGATCGATTGACCAAACACTTCTCCTCCTGGTTCTTGACGGCCATCTTCCAAATAGCTTTCAATCATAAAGCCACGGACATATTTTCTGATTTCTTCATTCCACTTACGGTTTGTCAGTACTTCTTGTACGATACGGATCTGTTCATTGTATTTCTTACCTGAATTGTCATGGTTGGTATCAACCATGATGAATGGATTTTTATAATTGCCTTTTTGATATGCAGCTATCGTCCGCAATAGATCTTCATAATGATAATTTGGGACGACACCACCCGTCTCAGTCAGTGCACCTCGTAGGATCACATGGGCCAACGGATTTGAACTGGTTTCTACCTCGACACCATTGTACATCAATTCTTGTTTTTGCTGCGCTGCGTACAATGCGTTGAACAAGACATTCAGATTCCCGCTTGTCGGATTTTTCAATCCGGCTGGATGATCGATCCCACTGGCAACAAATCGATGCTGTTGATCTTCAACAGAGCGGGCACCTACTGCGTGATAGCTTACCAGATCTTCGATAAACTCCAAATTCTCTGGATACAGCATTTCATCCGCTGTGGTCAATCCAGTTTCAGTCAACACTCGTTTATGGAGCTTACGGACTGCCACCATGCCACGAACAAGATTGATTTCTCCAGAAGGATCCTGCTGATGTAGCAAGCCTTTGTAGCCATCACCATTGGTACGAGGTTTGTTCGTGTAGACCCGTTGAACGATAAAAATTTTGTCTTTTACTTCTTCTTGTAGCTTGGCCAATCTGTGTGCATATTCTAAAACAGCTGCCTCATTGTCAGCTGAACAAGGTCCAATAACCAATAAGAAGCGAGAATCTTGTCCCTCCATCACTGCTTTTAATTCCTTGTCGCGTGCTGCTTTTTGTGCAGCTTCTTCTTCGGTCAGTTTAGAGATCGATTTTACTGTCTCTAAGTTGATATGCTGACTTAGTGCTTTAAAACTCATCGGTTTCTCTCCTTTTTTTCATTTCATCTATCTTAACAGATTTTCTCTGAATTGTTGCCATATTTTGAATCTTTTTTCAAAAAAGATTGACTTAACCGATCGTTCTCTTTAACTAAACCGACTCCTTGTAGACTCGATCATAGAATTCTGATTTTCTTATCATTTTTCAGATTTAAAAAATGACAAATTTACCTCCAGACTATTCCTCATCATTTTTTTGTTTTTTCTTATTCTCTTCTCATTTTAAAAATGTTTTCTGTACAATTCGAAAAAAATTGATATAATCAACTTCTATTTGCATAAAACAGTATCACTGATAAATGATTTACAGGATTGGATAGGAAGGATAAACATGATGTTTTTGAATTTTTTTCTTGTTGGTTCGATGATAACGGGCTTAGAGGTTCGTTGTTCAAATAAGCCACATGGACAAAACAAATGGGTGATTTTTTTATTAAATACGTTGTTCGTCAATCTCTTTGCTCTTTTTCTACTTCGTTTTCTTTTACAAAAGAATCAGTTGTTTCTTCATGAGACCTACACGTTTTTCTACAGTATAAAATATCTATTGTTTGGGTTAGTCATCGGACTAAGTTATCTGTTTATCAAATACTTTATCCGTCATTCTGCTCATTTGAAGATCTGTAGTGCACCACGTACAAAAAAAGAAATGTTTTGGTTGAGCATGGATTCTTTGGTCTTTTTGATTGGATGGTTCCTTTTACTCTTTATCGATCGAATCCAATTCATTGGGACAACCACACAAACAATTGTCACTGCTGAATTAATGGATACTCAATTTTTGATTTTCATTACAGGAGCTGTTCTTTTCTTGAGCTTTTTATGGGCGCCCGTCCATATCGTCAATAAATATCGGACACCTCTGATGAATCAGCATATTCGCAGAATTGGTGGACTGATTGCATTGCTGCTTTTTATTAGCTCCATGATCTATTCTGGTACAGTTCTCTACGGCTAAACAAAGAAGAGCTGCGCTTACTTCGTTTAGCGAATAGTAGAAATTCACAGTAAAACCCCCTCTGATCGTCAGAAGACGTTCAGAGGGGGTTTTACTATACTATATTATAGACTTCTCACCGAAGACCATAAAATTTCGACAGCTCTGTTTCTTGTATTATTCGAATTCCTTGCACAATCGTTTGATCTGATCATAAATTTCTTCTACTTCTGCCAAATCTTTAGCATTTGCACCGCTGGCTAGTGGATGACCGCCTCCATGGTGCTGTTTCGCCAACTCATTGATCACTGGACCTTTAGAACGTAGGCGTACTCGATAATAACCTTCTGGCTGCTGAACAAAA
Source organism: Enterococcus olivae (assembly GCF_053760925.1). Classification (NCBI taxonomy): domain Bacteria; kingdom Bacillati; phylum Bacillota; class Bacilli; order Lactobacillales; family Enterococcaceae; genus Enterococcus; species Enterococcus olivae. Next base: position 51,867 of record NZ_JBSMVT010000013.1, on the reverse strand, counting down.
ATCGCCCACGCCAGCACATCCTCGATCACGCCAGGAACCGAAACGATCCCTGCTGTCTCAGAGTCCTTCAAACCAAATTCAGCCATACGTTCACTTGTCAAAATAATTCGTGCCGCACCGTTTTCATCGATCTCCAAATTTTGGAAAAGATAGCCTGACAAAAGCGCCACTTTCCTTGAAATTTGATCAATCTGTCGATTCAATTTTGCTGCATCAAAGCCAAAATCCAACAATTTAGCAGCGATTTCCAATGTATGGGCGCTTGTTGCAGGATACAGGAAACGTCCCGTATCGCCGACAATTCCACCATATAATAAGCGAGCAGCTTCTTCGTGCATCTTCAATTCTTCAGGAAACATCTGCCAAAAATCGGCAATCATCTCACTGCAACTACTAGCCTTCGTCTCTACCCAAACCAGATCCCCATAAGGTTCATCGTTGGGGTGATGATCGATCTTGATCAATTTGTCTCCTTGATCGTAGCGAGAATCACTGATTCTTGGTGAGTTGGCCGTATCGGTCACGATCACCAACGCTCCCTGATAGGTCTCTGTTGGAATCTCCTGCATCTCTGCCAAATAATCCAGACCTTCCACTGGTCCACCGACTTGATAAATCGTTTTTTCAGGAAAACTTTTACGCAACAGCTCGGCTAAACCGACCTGTGAACCGATAGCATCCGGATCTGGACGTAAATGTCGGTGGATAATAATTGTTTCATAGTGTTTGATTGCTGTTAAAATATCTGCTTGTACACTCATATAATTCCCTTTCTTATCAAGGTCTCTCCATTACTTGACACACAACGATCGCTTTACCGACAAGAGAATTCTCAATAAAAATCTCAATATCCAGTTTAGCTGAACGTCGCCCAAGTTCTAAGATTTTGGGCTGTAAGATGATCTCGCTTTCCAACTGGATCAAACGGAAATAATGCAGATTGACTTGTTCGATCCAAGTATTTCGTCTTTGATTGGCGATCATCGTTCGCTTTGTCGTATTGGCGATCACTTCATTGAGCGCACCAAAAGAAATCGTCCCCAACTCATCGACCATTTGTGGCGAGACCGTGAATCGGAAATGTGGCTGTTCCAATTTGTTTCCTTCAAAATCCTGATCAATCAGCTGGACTTGCCCGGTAATCTGATCAGAAATCGTGTCTGAGACTTGAGGCTGTCTTTGTACCAGCTGCATCGCCTTCATCACATCTTGACGAGTCACAATACCTAAAAGCGACAAATCATCTGCGACTACTGGCATCACTTCCAAACCGTCCCAGATCATCTGATGACTAACCGAAGCGACACTCATCTCTCTTTTGACCATCCGAGGGTCTTTCGTCATCACTCGTTCGATCAGCTGATTACTCGTTTTTTCCAAAATATCTTTGGCTGTAACGATTCCCACGACACGCATGTTACGGTTTACCACAGGGAAACGAGAATGCTCCGTATCCTCAGACAAGCGATTGTAATCCTTGACCGTCTCTGCAATAGACAAATATTTCGTTTTTTCTAACGGCATATAGATATCACTAACTAAAAGAATATCTTTTTTGATTAGCTGATCACTCAAGGCACGGTTGATCATTGTCGCTACTGTAAATGTGTCGTAGGTGGTTCGCAAGATCGGTAAAGAAAGTTCATCTGCCAGTTCCTGGATCTCAACAGAAGTATCAAAACCTCCTGTGATCAGTACCGCCGCTCCCTGCTGAAGAGCCAATTTTTGCACATTTTCACGGTTTCCGACGATCATCAAAGAACCCGGTGTGATGTAACGCTCGATCGCATTTTCCTTCATCGCCCCGATAACAAACTTATTCAAATCCTTTTCCAAACCGGAGGAACCACCTAGAACGTCTCCTTCGATGATCTGAACCACTTCACCAAAGGTTAGTTTTTCGATGTGTTTCTTTAATTTTCGTTCGATCCTAATCGTTCCTACACGCTGGATCGTCGATACTAACCCAATATTCTCGGCGTCTTTGATCGCTCGATAAGCCGTTCCTTCACTGACTTCTAAATCTTTTGCGATTCCTCGAACAGAGATCCGCTCGCCAACCGGCAAACTCTCAATATGGGCTAATATCAAATCATGTTTTGTTGCCATTCTCTTTTACACCTCAATCGTCTCTCCAATTTCCATGATCCTTCCGACACCTGGTAATTCACGGGTAAAATCAGTGGGATCCTGTTGTATCAATTCAAAAGTATTGTAATGGATCGGTATTGCTTGCTTAGGCTTCAAGCGCTTAGCTGCTCGAGCCGCCTCTTTCGGTCCCATCGTAAAATTATCTCCTATTGGTAGGAAAGCAAGATCAATTTGATAATCTTCCCCCAATAAAGCCAAATCGCTGAAATCTGCTGTATCACCTGCATGGTAGATCGTTTTTCCTTCTGCCTGCAACAAAATACCTGCAGGTTCACCCATGTAGATCATCTCGCCATTCTCCTCATAGCCGGAGCTGTGCTGCGCATGGGTCAATTTTACGCGACCAAAAGGAAAATCGAAGACGCCTCCAATATTTAGACCATGGGTTTTTTGCACTTGCTTTTTTTCAGCATATTGACAGATTTCTACAATACTGATGATCGTCGCCTCGTTCTTCTTTGCGATCTCGATCATGTCTCCAACGTGGTCACTGTGTCCATGAGTCACTAAAATATAGTCTGTTTCAACATCTTCCGCTTTGATATCAGCAACAGGATTCTCAGAAATGAACGGATCGAACAACAATCTCGTACCATCCTCCAATACTACAGAAAGAACTGAATGTCCATGATACGTAACCTTCATTTAAAAATACTCCTCTCCTTTACTTCTGCTTATTTATCCTTCCAAAAGTTGATACAGTATAACACATACATTGTAACAGATAATAACAGATAAAAAAACAAGGAAGTCTTGCTTTTGCTGCGTAAACTAGGTCAAGGATCTGAACGAAGTAAACGTTGCAAAAAGTTCTATAGCCTTCTTGTTCTTAGGAGGGAACTGTTTCCCCCGTGATGCAGTTTTCAAATAAGTAAGACAACATTCTCTAATAACGCTTCACTGCAAGAATGTCTTGCTTCAAGTCAGCCGTGGAACCATCGTGAGCCTGTCGTCTCCCGACTTTCAAGCTTCAAAATCTCAGTAACCAATAAATTGGCAACTGAGACTAATTCACATTGAATTCTGAACACGGCGACAACGCAAGCCTTTCTCTTCGTTACGCTAAGGTTCTTTCAATTATGACTATAAGTACTCTCCCTCAAGAAAAGAGCTCTTTAATGAATAGAGTAAGAGTACAATGCCCTTTATATTTAGCGCAACGAAGCAACAAGGCTGCGTTGTCACCGTGTCAAAGAGCCAATGTGAATTACTGGGACTGGTCGCTTGAGCGATTAGTCCTAGTTTGAAGCTTGGCAAACTTGAGACTTCAGGCTCAAGTTGGTCTCACGGTCGACAGAAGCAGACTTCGTTGTGCAGTGTAGCGATTTTCATTTAAAAGCGACTGAGAAATGATTTGATCCAAAGAAGCAGAACATAAAAAAAACATACAGTAACGAAATCTCCGTTACTGTATGCGTGTGAATGATTATAATTTGCTGGCTGCAGCTTCATCTACGATAACGACAACATCGTCATGTTTTTGCAGAATGCTTGCCGGTAAATCTGTGGTCACTTCACCGTTGAGCATTGCGTTGACCGCGGCTGCTTTGACTTCTCCAAAAGCCATCAGAATGATTTTTTTACTCTTCATGATCGAAGCAATCCCCATCGACAAGGCATGAGTTGGGACATCCTCTGCTTTTTCAAAGTAACGCTTATTGGCATTGATCGTTGATTCTGTCAATCCCACGACTTGTGTGGTTGCATCAAATGGTGTTCCCGGCTCGTTAAAACCAATATGACCGTTTTGACCGATTCCTAACACTTGGATATCAATGGGATTTTCAGCAATGATCTCGTCGTAGTGTCTACATTCAGCCTGCAGATCTTCTGCCTGTCCGTTTGGTACGAAAGTTTCTTTGAATGGTTTTTTATTGAATAGGTGTTCGTTCATAAAGTGACGGTAGCTTTGATCATCTTCCCCGCTTAGTCCAACGTATTCATCTAAATTGATCGAGATTTTATCTGAAAAATCTAAATCACTCGCCACCATATAACTATACATGGTTTCTGGCGTACTGCCGGTTGCTAAGCCGAATGTCTTTGCGCCACTCTCAATATCTTCTTTAATAATCTCAAATGCTTTTTTTCCGCCTTCGTCAGCATTTTTTACACGAATAATCTTCATGAAAAATTCTCCCCTTTGGTGATTTTTGGTATACACCAATTTTAACACCTTTTTTCGACTAATGCAAGATTGTCAGAGCGAGTATACTAAAATATATTCTACAATGGGGTTCCTAGTTACCATTCAGCACTAGAAAGTTCAAATGCAGGAAAATAGAAAATAACTACTCTCCTGCATATCTCACCCTATTTTTAGTGTTTGTCGGTCGAATCTTTCAGCTTGATCGGATGCCGTAAAACAATTTTCAGTTTGTCCAAGGCGGTTTTTCTCGGATCGGAAATATAGATTTCATGATGAAAACGAATGTCGTTGATGTCTAAATCATAACCAATTTCCCCTGCAAAAAACGCCATTTTTTCGGTTGTCTCACCTTCGCTATCATAGGAACCAATATGCATACACTGGACACACAAACCTTCATCATATCTATAAAATTCTACTTTTGAGTAGTCTTTTTTCTTCTTTTTCTCCACTTCTGTTCTCACCCATTGCACATCTTTTTCATGAATAAAATCAGGTAAGCGCAAGAGAGAAATAAAATTCAATTCTTCTTTGCGTGTAACATCCATACCATGCAAATCATCGATCCACCAAAAGCCTTCTAGCGGCGGGACAACATACTGAAAGAAGCCCTCTATTTGATAGTCGCTTCTATAACTCATTTTTAACTTGTAAGCCACACTATACAATAATTCAATCGACTGTTGGTACTCTCCATCCACTTGATTGGGATTGCCTTTGCCACGAACCGCCAAATAATTCACAGCAGGCATCTCGATCACTGTAGGTACTTTTTTAGGAAGATATTGCTCTTTATAAATTTTTTGAAATCCACAATCATCTCTATTGCCTCTTTTCGATTCTTATTAATCTCTTACAAAACAAAAGATTCTCTCTCAAATTTCCTATACCTAAGTATATCAAAAATTTAAGAGAAGAATCTTCCCTGTTTCTATGCTATTTTAAGCCAATAAATCTTGGATTTCTGCTAAAATTTCTTCGTCTTCTAAACTAGTTACGCTTCGAACCACCGTTTCTAAAGACTCTTCTGCTAAACGTTTTTGTAATTCTACGCTTTCTGCATCTTCTGGATCATTGTATTGTAGAATCATTGCTACAACCTCTAAAAGATGTTTGTAAGACAAGTCTCTTTCTTTTGCTTCACGAATCGGACGGATAAAACGTTCATCAAAGCCTAGTTTGCGGATTGGCGTACGCGCTACACGTGAGATATCATCGGAAATATAAGAATTCGCAAAACGATCAATGATTTTGTGGATATACTTATCATGAGCTTCTGCATCAAAATCCCATTTGGCAATCAACAATGCGCCTGTTTCTTGCAAAACTTCCTGAAGCTGATTTAACACTCGCTCATCTTGGATCGCTTCGCCAATCGTTTGATACCCATAAAAACTTCCAGTATAGGCAGTAGTTGCATGACCCGTGTTCACCGAGAATAGCTTACGTTCGATATAAGGCTCTAAATCGGCTACATAACCGACACCATCTAGACGAATATCTGTATTTTTACATTGGGTTTCGTCAACCAACCACTCACTGAAAGGCTCTACAGAGACAAACAATGGATCATCATGATGTTGGATCGGAACAATTCGGTCAACTGCCGCATTTGGAAAGCCTACGTACTTCTCTACATACGGTGTATCTTCTTCCGCTAGAAATCCCTGAACTTTAGAAAGTAAAAACTGACTACCGCCAATCATATTCTCACATGCAATCACATCTAAAGGTTGTTCTACCTTTGCTTCACGGCGTTTTTGAATACCTTTGGCAATCAATTCGGCAATAAAAGGTAAGATATTTGGTCCGATTGCAGTAGTCACTACATCAGCTGCAATAATTGCTTCGATGACTGCTTCTGGCTCTGTTTGATTGTTTAAACCATTGACATTACTTACCGCAATTCGTTCTTTTCCTTCACTGGCAAGCTCAATCTCATAGGCATTTCTTTCTTTTAACGCATCAATGATCGTGGTATTAATATCTACAAAATCAATCGAAAAACCGTTGTTGAACAAAATCTCACCAATAAATCCACGGCCGATATTTCCGGCACCAAAATGTACTGCTTTCATCTTTATTCTGCCTCCTCAAGCGATGCAATGATTTCTTCTACAGAAGTGGCATCGACTAATTTCACTACATTATCGACATCTGAACAGAAAATCGCGATTTTTTGCAGAATATCTAAATGTTCATTATCAATTCCAGCGATCCCAAAAACGACCATCGCTAATTTTTCTTCGTCTTCTCCTGCTGTACTGAAATCGACCCCTTGAGGAACCTGAATGATCGAGATCCCACTCTTCTTCACAAATTTTTTGGCTTCGTCTGTACCGTGAGGAATCGCAATGAAGTTACCCATATAGGTTGAGACCATTTCATTTCGTTCAATCATCGCATCCACATAGGCTTCGTCTACACAGCCCGCCTCCACAAGCAAACGCCCGCTTTCACGTATCGCCTCTTCTTTCGTTCCAAATGTTTGATTCAATAAAATCATATTTTTTTGTAGTTCCATGATTCTTCCCCCTCATTCGTATAAAAAATGAAAAATGTTTCGTTGATTTACATTTTACTTAAGTAGTAACATCCTCGATCTCTCTTATTTTATTGACAAAAAGAGCACTGATCAATTCATAGATGATTTCCTTAGACTCATTTTGATAAATTTCCATATTCAAATCACTTTCAATGACTGACGCACTGATCAATCCTAACAGTTGTTCTTCTGCAAGATTCATCGGTTCCGGTGCCAGCATCAGCAACATGCGCGTCAACGCCATCGGTTTACGATCCATTCCCATGATCGGCATCGTACGGCTAAGATCAAAAATCCCAAAATAAGGTCGTTTCACATAGGAATTCGCACTGTGAAATAAGGCAAAATTCGTATTGGGGATCCCAATCGGCGCTGTTTGATGTCTTTCTAGTACCAGTCTGCTGACTTCTTTCACATCTTCGACAATAACCCCTTCTAGCTCATCGATGACCGTATCAAGTGTATCTTTCAGTGTCTTTCCCGTTTGCACAGCTTTGACATCAAATTGTGTCAGCAGATCATTCCCCACCTTCATGATCTCATAAACTTGCTCAAAGGAGCCCTCTGATTCTTTAGCGACCAGTTTCGGTACAATTGTTTTCGATTCGAAGCGTTTTTCACGAATTTCCTGTTTGATCTTGCGGATCTCATCATCCAATAACAGCGGTGAGATCAATTTGTAAGGCAAAGCAAAATCCGGCAGAAAAATCGTAGAAAGAATCAAATCATACTCTTTAAAATCCAAATGGTTCATCTGAGACAGTTTAACGATTTTGATATGATCGATCTCAGGAATGTATTTTTTCAAACGACTTTCCAAAATCCGTGCTGTACCGATTCCACTTGAACACAAGACCAAGGTCGAGACTGCTTTTTTACCTGGATTTCTTTCAAGTGAAGCAGCAAAATGGATCACGATATACGCCAACTCATCATGAGAAAAATGCTCCTCGGGAAACAGCGTATGTAACGATTCCTGAATCGCTTTCGTTAGTTGCTGGTATTCAGTGAGCACTTTTTCCAGCAAAGGATTATTGGAGAACTGGACCATATTTCCCATCCGTTTGAAAGCCGCGGAAAGATGTGTCAGCAGATCGTAGTAAAGAGTATCATCCACCCGAAAATCTCCTTCGGTTTTCTTCGAGACCATTCTTATCAGCTCTCGGACCTGATAAGACAGTTCCACATCAAAACTTTCCAGAAAAATGTTTTGCGGCTTCTTGTAATTGACACCCTCTAGTTGACGTGCAAAAAACAGATACTCTTCTTTCGGCATCATCAATCCAGTTTCTTTTTTGATCTCTGACATGATCTGACTAGATAGCTTTAGCTCTCCAGAAGATGCCCGAGGATGACTCCCTTTCATCTCTAGAAAATAACCAGATTTTACGCGGTCGATCGATAACGCCAAGACTGTGACTACTTGCTGTACCTGATTGTCAGTCACTTCCAAAAACAACTCTTTCAATTTTTCCAAAATAATTTTTTTAGCAAAATAGAAAGAACTAGGTGTAATAAGGTTTAAGAAAAAATTGTTAGGCGGCTGCAGGTGACTTTCTGACAAATGTGAAAGGTAACTGAAAAACTCGTACTCACTAACACCGCTGTAGATCATATTTCCCAAAATTTGACGACGCTCGTATTCTCCGCCAATAATAATGATCCCTCGTGCTTTGCGACGTTCTAACTGCAGAGAGTATTCTTTTAAGCTTTCTTCAACGATTTGCAGGTCTGCATGGATCGTACTGGAACTGACCTCGAAGTCGACCGCTAATCCTTCGACCGTTTGCTCTTCATCAGCCAACAGCAAACTGGCAGCAAGAGCACTTTGTCTTTGGATATTATCCAAAGGAACACTTTCTTTATCCTGTACAAGTTTTTTGATTTCTGCCAACTGCTCGTCTTCACCGATCAATCGATAGCCTTTCCCTCTCGGTTTGACTAGCTGGACTTCAAAGGTTTTTAAGCTTTTTTCGATACTCGACATCTCGCGATACAAGGTCCGTTTACTGATTTGCAGAAGATCCTGCAGTTCGGACTGCGTGACCCCCTCCTTATACTCAATCAAGAGTTTTAGTATTTGTTTCTCACGATTGGAGAAATACAAGTGATTTCACCTCCAATATAAACGGGTAAAAGCAGTGAGTCTCCCCCACTGCTTTCTAGCTATCCCGTTTCAAGTCAATTAGCGAGTAGGTTGTTCCCGGAACGCTAGTTTTCTTCTTTCATTCGTTTAACGATCTCATCATAGCTTGGGCTATTCATGAAGTTTTCAACTGTCACAAACTCTGAAGATGGTGCTTTTTGTCGGGCACGTTCAACCAATTCGACCTGAGTAACGACCAGTGTATTCGGATCGTCTTTCAAGTTGTTGATCGCTGAGTTTGTCACAGGAACATCGACCCCTGCTTTTTTGATCATATTTCTTAGAACCGATGCACCCATCGCACTTGAACCCATTCCTGCGTCACAAGCAAAGATGATGCTGTTGATTTTTCCATAAGCAACTTCGTCTGTAGAAACTGCTGTAGCTTGTCCTTTGCTGGCTGCTTTGTCTGCTGCAACGGCTGCCTGTGTTTCAGCGAATTCATCGATTTCTTCTACTGAACGGTCAGATTTCAAAATAACCATCGCGATCAAGAAGGAAACGACTGCTCCGGCTAAGACCCCAGCAATTACTGGTAGGTAGGCTCCTCTAGGTGTCATTCCTAAGATAGCAATGATTGAACCTGGTGAAGCGGCTGCCTGTAGACCAGCGCCTAGTAGTTGGAAGAAGAAAGTACCTGAGATACCGCCTCCGATAACTGCTAAGAATAGAGCTGGTTTCATCATAACATATGGGAAGTAAATTTCATGGATCCCACCTAAAAACTGGATAATGATTGCACCTGGTGCAGAAGATTTTGCTGAACCTTTACCGAACAAAGTGAAGGCTAACAAGACACCCAAACCTGGTCCAGGGTTTGCTTCTAGTAAGAACAAGATCGATTTACCAGTTGCTAGAGACTGTTCTGCTCCTAGTGGTGTCAAAATACCATGGTTGATCGCATTGTTCAAGAATAAGATTTTTGCTGGTTCAATAAAGACATTTGCCAGTGGAAGTAAGTTCGCATTGACGATCGCCTCTACACCATTTCCCATCATTGTTGTCAATGAGGCAACAACTGGTCCGATCGCATAAAATCCTAAGACAGCTAATGCAAATCCAAGTAGTCCAGCTGAAAAGTTATTGACCAACATTTCAAATCCAGCACGAACCTTGTCGCTAAACATGTCATCAAATTTCTTGATGACCCAGCCACCTAATGGACCCATCATCATTGCACCGATAAACATTGGTACGTCCGCTCCGACGATAACCCCCATTGTTGCGATTGCCCCAACAACTGCTCCGCGTTGTCCGTGAACCATATGTCCACCTGTATAACCGATTAATAATGGTAATAAGTACTTGATCATTGGGTCAACTAGTGACGCTAGTTGTTCGTTTGGCAACCAACCTGTTCCAATAAATAACGCTGTAATAACACCCCACGCAATAAATGCGCCAATGTTTGGCATAACCATCCCACTAAGATAGCTTCCCAAACGCTGAACTTTGGCTTTGAATCCTTTTTTCTCTGTAGCCATTTCATTTCTCTCCTTCCAATAAATAAATAAATGCGTTTTCTTTTACACCCTTAGTGTAGTTCAATTTGACAGGGTTTTCAAACATTTCTATATAGAGGTTTGGCACAATCCTTTGTGCCAAATTTGGAGAGATTGAATAACACGAGTGCTACTGATTTCATAATTTTTAACTTCGAAAAAAAATAGGAAGAAACTACTTGTTAGAGTCTCTTCCCATGTCTTTATCTTCTTCTATTTCTTTTGCTGGATTCCATGATAACAGGTAAAATAACCGGACGTCTCTTCGTTTGTTCAAACAAATAGCGACTCAATTGTTCCCGAATATCCTGTTTTAATTTACTCCACTCAAAATCGTCTTGATGCAAATGCTTGTCAACAATTTTTTCGACCATCTCGCCGCCTTCGCGAATCAAATCACGGCTAGCTTTGACATAGACAAAACCACGAGAAGTAATCTGTGCTTTGGAAACGATGCGCTTTTCTCGGCGATTAATCGTCACCACCGCCACAAAAATACCATCCTCTGACAATACTTTGCGGTCTTTCAATACGATATTACCAATGTCACCGACGCCGATACCATCAACCATGACATTGTCTGCTGGGACAGAGCCTGCTGCTGTCAGTTCACCTTTATCATATTCCAAGATGTCTCCGCGAGCCGGGATAAAGATGTGATTCAACGGCAAACCAACTTCCTGTGCCAAGTTCGCATGCGCAGCCATCAGACGATATTCCCCTTGAATCGGGATAAAGTATTTTGGCTTCATCAAGTTGAGCATCAATTGTAGATCATTGGGACTTGCATGTCCTGAAACTCGCAGATTATCTGAAATATTTTTGACCGTTCCACCTGCACGATAAATGATGTCCTCTGTCTTCGCAACAAAGGTCTCCATAGCGATCGTTGGCGTGGTAGTGATATAAACCAGATCCCCTTCTTTGATCTTAAGGGTACGATGGGCGCCACTTGCCATGCGCTGCAAGGATTTGATAGGTTCTCCCATGCGTCCGGTTTCTAAAACGATCAGTTCCTCATCTGCACAATTTTTCATTTCTTTTTGTGTGATCAATAATGATTCATCGGGAATTTCCAATTTACCTAGCTTCATTGCTGTGCGAATGATGCGACCAAAGTCCTGACCTGTCAAAACGATTTTACGATTAGAACGATAGGCCGCATTGATCACTTGCTGAACACGCTGTAGATTACTTGCCACACAAGCCACAATGATGCGCCCGTCCCAATAACGAATCGTATCATAGACTTCTTCAGCGATTTGGGCTTCTGATGCCACTGTTGTAGGATTTTCCGCATTGCTGGAAGTACTCAACAAGGCTAGCACGCCCTCTTTTCCAATCTCAGCCAAACGACCAAAATCCGTTTGATACATGGGGATCGCTGCCTGGTCAAACTTGAAGTCACCGGTATAAACAATGTTTCCTTCCGTTGTTTTCAAGCAGATCCCTACAGAATCCGGAATGGTATGCGTTGTTGCAAAGAAACTGACCGTTGCCGATTCAAATTCAATTTCTGTTTTCACATCGATTACATGGAATTCTTTGAATTTTTTGGTTGCTTCGTGACGATGGACAGCCATTTTAGCCAGTTCAATCGTCAATTCTGTTCCAAAAACAGGCACTTGGATTTTTTCTAGAAAATACGGCAGTGCACCGATCGCATCCGCATGTCCATGAGTTAAAAATACTCCCGCCACACGGTCTGCATTGTCTTCTAGATACGTAAAGTCAGGAATCACTGTATCGATTCCTAATAATTCATTTTCAGGATAGCGCAGACCACAGTCTAGCACAAATATATCCTCTCCCACTTCAGCGATGTACATATTTTTTCCATTTTCACGCACACCACTTAGGGGGATAATTTTGATCTTACTCAAAATTTTCACCTCTCTAATCTATTCTATTCATTACTTCTATAAGTATGTATTGTCACTGTTCCACTGTACTGTTGGTTCTCTTTTTCCATTATACAACACAATGGCAAAAAATCGCAGTCTGACCTCAGCCTTACAAAAAGATTCTTATACAGTATAACACATCCCGCATTGTTGCAAAACATTCTCTACTTCTAAAAAAGCAGAGAAAAACTTTTTTAGTTACAACTTACAGTTGATTTTACCTAAGCTCCTCTGTAGACTCAACGCGTGACAACTGCTGTTTTCTTTTCATGTACAAAAATTTCTAAAAAATAGAAAGACTCCTTTGATCTGACGAATCCTTTATATTGGATTCTAGACACAACGACAACGTAAGCGCTGCTCTCCATTACGCTAAATAATCTCTTTCAATCATAAGTAGCTTTCGCACAAAATGACTGAAAGAGATGATTGATATTTAGTGAAGCTCTTCTACTAAAAGCGAGGGTGCAGGATCACCTTTTTAAGCTCCTCACACTACTTTTCTATTTCTTCAATTTTGATTTTTTTCACCATCGCACGATTGACTAGGTAAAATACTAGTGTTCCAACAAGAATGATCGCGATCGCCAGATAGAAACCATAGACTTTTGAGCCGGTCTTATCTGAAATGAAACCTGTCACTGTTGGAACGAGCACAGATGCGGACATTCCAAAGAAATTGAACACTCCATAAGTCGTCGCAATGTTTTGCCTTGGAGCGAATTGGCTCAACCAAGAAATAATGATCGGTTCCACCGCCAGTTTACCGAAGAAACCATAAGAGATAAAGCCAACCACCAAGAAAACCGGATGCGTCACATTCAGAGTCACAAATAAGATCACGGCTGCCAAAAGTTCTAATAAAATGATCAGACGAATCTTACTGTGAGGCATCTTATCTGCCAAACGACTAAAGATCAAGGCTCCAGGAATCGCCACAAAGAACACTAAGGCAGAGATCGTTCCAACGGTGTTGCTAGGAATACCTCTCTCTGTTTCCAAAAAATTCGGCAGCCAAGTATCAATCAAATAATACGTATACAACGTAGCAAAATAAAGAACATAAGCTGCAATCATCTGTGGCTTGAAAAAATCTTTGATCTTTGTTTGAGTCACTTCTTTGACTGGATCGATCTCCCCTTTAAACACCTCTGGACGAATAAACTTGAAGAAGACCACTAGCATCACAAGGATCAAAGCAATCGGTAGATAGAACATCGTCTGCCAAGAAATAATCCCTCCACCTACCAGTAAATTGGAGGAGATTAGACCGATCCCGCAGCCTAAAGCCGTCCCGCTATTCACGATAGCGGTCGCCATGCTGCGTTTTTCTGGTGGAACAAATTCGGTTGTCAAAGAATAGGCGACGCCATAATAGGTCCCACAGCCGATTCCCGCCAAGATACTGCCCAGATAGACCGTCATCAGCGTCTCGCCTGATGAAACCAGCAAAGCGCCTAGTCCAAATAGAATGAAACCGGGAATCAGAATCTTTCTTCTTCCTAATTTATCCACTAAAATCCCCGAAGGAATCTGCATAGCTGCATAACCTAAAAAATAAGAGCTGGAGATTTTACCAATCTGCGAATCTGTCGCTCCGCCAAAAAAGGCTTTGATCACAGGGTAAATCGGCGGAAATGTATCGCGATAGATCCAAATAACGACCCAGCCCGCTGTTAAAATAAAAATAATTTGTTTCCAGTAAGGAATCCCTGACTGGTTTCTGTTTTTTTCCACTACTTTTGACCTCGTTTGTTTAAAATAATACGGGTGACTGTTTAGATCACCCGAGTAAGTTATTTTGCTTGATAAACAGCCAGGGCTGCTTTGATTGCTTGTCCATGGTTAATGTCTGCACCGTAGAAAGACAAGGCACCTTCTAAGGCAGCGAGAACATGCAAGACGTTCTCATGACGGCTGCTGTAACCCATATTCCCGATACGCCAAACTTTCCCTTTTAAGTCACCAAAGGATGAAGCAATTTCCACGCCAAACTGATCCAACAATAGTTCACGTACCGCTTCACCGTCGATCCCTTCAGGAATCAGTACTGGTGTCACTGTTGGCATTTTGGTAGACAAATCACCGTAAAATCCTAGTCCCATCGCTTTGATCCCGGCCACGATCGCCTGATCATTTTGCTGATGGCGAGCATAAACTTTTTCCAACCCTTCATTGATGATCGAACGCAAGCCTTCATGCACGCCGTAGATCATCGTTGTTGCTTCAGTGTGATGGTTGATACGCTCCTCGCTCCAATAACGTTGAAGCTGACTTAGATCCAGATAGTTGCTGGAAATGTGGTTTTCGTTACGGTCGTCTTTACTCAAGCCCAGCTCTTTTTGATAACGTGAGTCTAAAACGGCTTCTACTCGATCATTGTATGTGATCAGTGACAAGCCAGAAGGAACACTGATACACTTTTGCGTACCGGCGATCGCAATATCGACACACCAATCGTCGACAGCGATCGGTACACCACCGTATGTGGCAACCATATCTACGACAAAGAAAATATCGTTAGCTCGGCAAAACGGACCGATCTCATCCAATTGCTGCATTTGTCCGTTAGCTGTTTCTCCGTGGATCATTGCCACGATTTTAGGTTGAAATTCTTTGATCGCTTCGATCACTTCTTGTTGATCAAAGGTTGACGTCCAGTCTTTTTCCAAGTACATAATCTCTGCTTTTGCACGTTCACAAATTTCTCCCAATAAGTAAGCAAACCGACCAAACGCCGGAATCAATACTTTATCTCCTGGTTCGATCAAAGCGATCAATGCTGCTTCAAGCCCTGAACGAGAAGTTCCGTCTACAGCAAAAGCATGTTTGTTTTTTGTGCCAAAAGGCAGTTTGATCATTTCTTTGACATTATCCATGATCGTTAGAAAGGCTGGATCAAACTGACCCAAAACTCTGGAACTCATTGCTTTCAAGGCAATCGGATTGGCTTCCACCGGTCCAGGTGTCATAATCGTTCTGTTTGGTATCACTAATTCTGAAAACATCTCTCATGTCCCTCATTTCTTTCAATTATTCTCAGTTTATTCTTTTCAGACTCTTTATTCAAATACTTTTGTCGATTTTTTGACAGTTGCTGCTACTTTGCCAAGCGTCCAACTAGACATCGTGTTGAGGCAAAGCCAGCTTTTCAGAAGAGGATCTTATCTTATGACGACCTACTCTTTGTAGGCCAATTCATAAAGAGTATGTGCCAATACTTTGACCCCTGCAATCAAATCCTCCTGCTCAGTCGCTTCGGCTGGATTGTGACTGATTCCTTTGATACTTGGCACAAAAATCATCGCTGACGGATAGTGCGGCGCAATGATTTGAGAATCATGACCGGCCCCACTGTGCATCAGTTTATAAGGAAGTTCGGCTGCTTGGGCTGCTTTTTCGACGGCTGCAACAACCGACTCATTCATTGGAACTGGTGCTTCATCCATCCATAGATCAATCTCTGCAGATAATTGGTGATCCTCAGCTACTTGATGAATCAATTTTTCCACGTCTTCCGTAAAAGCTTTTAACAGCTCTCCATCTGTATGACGACAGTCCATCGTAAACAAGACCTCACCGGGAACAACATTGACCGTATTTGGTTTGGGTTCTACCTTACCGAAAGTCACCACTAAGGGATCTCCTGCCTCAACGGCACGCTCGATGACCTCTGAACAAATTTTGGAAAAGCCATAAACGGCATCTTTTCGATAACCCATTGGTGTCGTTCCTGCATGGTTGGCTTCGCCTTTTAGAACGATCGTATAGCGTCTTTGTCCAGCAATATTATTGACCACACCGATTGACAGCTCTTCATTTTCCAGAACATTTCCTTGCTCGATATGGATCTCAACAAAGGCCTTGATATCCTCTCGTTTCGGTTGACTTTCGTCACGAAAATCAAATCCCTGACGTTGCATTTCAGAAACAAATTCTTTCCCTGCAAAATCAGCAATACCTTCTACGTCCTGACGCTTCGCTTCTCGAACGAAGTTTTTACTGCCCCAAAAAACAGTTGGAAAGCGGCTACCTTCTTCTTCTGCCATCGAGATAACTTCCAATGAACGCAAAGGCTGTCCATAAGTTTCAAGTAAGTAGCTGATTGCCACATAAGCCGCAACGATCCCATATTGACCGTCCAAATGTCCGCCATTGACGACCGTATCGATGTGTGAACCGGAGAGAATCGTTTCTTCTGGATATTTCGATCCTTGAATGCGACCAAAAAGATTGCCTACTGCATCAAAGGAGACCTCCATCTGGTTTTCTGTTAATCTTTTTTCTACAAATTTTTGAGCTGCCATCCACTCATCTGTATACAACAATCTGGTGATCCCGCCTGTCGGGTCACTACCGATTTGTGACAAAGATGCAATGTCTTCTGCTAAGTTTTTTTCTAGATCCATTCCGTCACTCTCCCTTTATCTTCTCTCATTCTAACCGTTTTCTAAAGGATTCGCATTGTCTATATCAGACAAATTCAAATGCATATTTGTACTTATAGACTATCTGAGCAATCAAATGACGAAAAAAACTGCACCTCAACAGGTACAGTTTCTTCAATCTTTATGCTGCTTTTTTCTCATTGTAAATATCGCGGTCAAAGGCATCGATACTATTGGCAACCAAGACGGAGACAAAGACATCGTTGTTGACATTCAAGAAGGTTCTGAACATTCCAGCAAACCAGTCTACTCCAATCAAGAGCGCGATCGATTCCAATGGAAGTCCCAATGAAGTTCCTAAGAATGTTGCCACGACTGCCGCACTGCCGGGAACAGTGATCGTTCCTAGCGTCAACATAACAGCCAGTCCGATACCAATCAGTAATTCAAGTGGTGCCAATTGTACGCCAGCACTTTGTTGCATGAAAACGATCATGACCACATAACACATCGCTGCGCCTGCACTCCCCATCGTCATACCAACACTCATAGTAAAGTTGGCCACGTCACGGCGCACGCCAAATTTTTCGATACAATCCTTCAAAGCTGTCGGGAAAGTGATCGCTGAACTGGTTGTTGTTAAAGCCATGATTGACATATCCACAAATTTCTTAGGTAAAAGAAGTGGATTGACCTGGCAACGAGCCGCAAGGACCAGCGCCATAAAGACCATCATTAGAATCACACCTACCAGTAAAATACCTAGATACTGGATCATAGGGAAAATGATTTGCAAGCCCGTCGTTCCAGCCACATTTGCCAATAAGCAAAAGACACCGATCGGCGCGACTTTCATGACCACTTGGATCACATTCAAGGTAATCGCATTGACTTCCTTGATCCCATCCAAAATAAGAGTACTTCCAGTATTTTTAACGAGAATATTCAAGCCTACTCCGAACAAAACAGAGAATATAATGATCGGAATCATATCGGCAGTAGCCATTGCTTGAAAAATATTCGTTGAGACAAAGTTCGTCAGCGTCTCTTGGAAACCCAATGCTTCCGGAGCTTCTACTGCAAGTGTTTCCACTGTTGACATCCCTTCACCTGGACGAATAAGAACAGCCATGAAGTAGCCTAGACCTGCGGCAATAAATGTAAAGAATAAGATCCATTTGAATGTGTTCATGCCCATTTTCAAGCCTAGTTTACTTGCTTCTTTCTCTCTAGCCATTTCACCGATCGCAGAGATCACGGAAGTCATGACCAACAATACGATCGACATTTGAATCAATCGAATGAAAATGTCCCCGATAAACTTTAGGTTTCCCGCCCAAGCGCCAGCTAGTACCCCAAAAACCATCCCACCGATTGTCGCAATAACCATCTGTGTGGTGGTTGATTTTGACAGAAATTTTAAAACTTTCATCTTTCCAACTCCTTTTTTGTTAGTTTTTATTATACTGACTTTTTTCTAAGAAAGAATTAGTCACAGAGAATGATATTCCATTCTTTTTTATTCAATCTAACCAATCGTTCCTGCCATTGGTCTGTCGAATAAAGATTGCTAACGACAGTAATAGCGCTTCAAAACAGGTCTGATCGAACTATCCATCATTGTGCCGGACAGCCAAAAGAATAGCCAGAAATTTGCTTGAAAAAGCCAGGCATTTCTTGGAAGGATCATCGTAGGAATGAATTTGTTCCCATTGGTTTTTAATAGGAATCCATAACACCTGCTTTCGTCGGCTGTCAGATCAATTTAAGCCTGAAATTTCAGTAAAGAATCACGGAGCAACGAATTGTCAAAATTTTCTATCTATTGAACAACTATTTCTTGTCAATCCTGTCATTCTGTAGTATAACTCTAGAAAAGAAGTCATTGTATCTATATACTAAAAAAACTTTTTTTTAGTGCATTCTGCATAAAGGAGGAGACTTATGAAACTTTACTCATTACTCAACGCAGATGAAACACATTATATTCAAGTGGCGAACAAGCAGGCGGATCTTTCAAAAAACGTGACCACTGTTGGAATGATGGAAGCCCCTGATATTAGCGATTTTTTGGTTGAAGGACAGTTACTGGTAACGACAGGCTTTCATTTTTATCAAAACATCCCTGCCCTTGTCGAATTGATCAAGGAAATGGATCGAAAAAAATGTGCGGCGATCGGGATCAAAGATCAACGCTATTTCTTTGAGATCCCTATAGAAGTCTTGCAGATTGCTGATCAACTACAATTCCCTGTTCTACTTCTACCGAAAGATACGGGACTTTCTGTAGTTGTACATGATCTACTTCATCGGATATTGGAATCTCAGTCCAACGCCCTTTCACGAATCATCGAAGCGACCAGTGAATTGTCTACTTTTATATTGGAAGAAGGACGCACCAATCTCTTTCTAGAGAAGATCTCTACCTTGATCAACAAGGAGCTCTTTTTGATCAATTCTCATTATGAAGTGACCTATGCCAGCAAAAATATCCAGTCACAGACAGAAACTCTAGGACTTGCTTTAAAAAATACCTTTACCGAGAATCTGTTGAATGTCTCTGAAACGCTGTTAGGCAGCGACCAAGAAAAAGTTGTCGCTTTATTCCCAGTCAATACAGATTTCAAATCGGAAGGTCTTTTTTTAGGCATATTGGATTATGAAGAAGGCAACAATGAGGCAAAGCTACTTTTGCAGCAGATTGTTAATCTCTTGGGCTTTTCTACCTTGCGCAGTTTGATCAACGAGGAGGCGAAACGTCAAATCAAGAATGATTTGCTGATCTCGATCGTCTCAAAAAGTATCGATCCTTCCGTCCTTTCGGAACAGCTACATCTTCAAGATATCAATACAGAGCTTCCGTCAAAATGTGCGATCGTTTCGATCAAACAAACAGAAGTGAAGACCTTGATCAGTTACAAAACGATCCGAATGACTCATGACTACATCAAATGGTTTCTCGATGAAACAAAACTGGATTATCAATTGTTCATCAATGGGGAAGAACTCGTCTTCATGCTGGCACAAGACCAGATGGATGTTGTTTTATTGAAAGACTTGCAAAATTTTCTTCAGAAACAATTTCAAGAGCAACTGATTTTTCTGATTGGTTATTCCCACAGCGCACTGCCTTTGACCCAGATATATACCTTGTTCAAAGAAGCCAGTGAAGCGCTGACCTTGATCCGTGACCATTCAAAAACGGCCCCTGTAGAATACCGTCCAAAGATTATTTCTGAGCTTTTACAGCTGATTCCAGAGACAGAACAGGCCAGTTACATCGAGGATAATCTGGCTGAACTCAGCAACCTTGAAAATGAATCAGAAAGAGAAGAGCTGATCGAGACACTGTATCAATATTTCTACCATTCTCGAGCGATCAACAAAGTGGCAAGCGCTCTGTTCCTTCATAGAAATACAGTCATCTACCGTCTGAAGAAAATCGAACAGATTCTTGCTGCTTCGCTGGATGATCCCGAAACCAGAATGCGTTTGATGTTGGCGGTCTTACTTTTAAGAAACGACGAACAGCTCGATCTTCCGTCAGCAGACTTGTAAAGACAATGTGGTAGCGAAAAAAATTGAATGATATATATTGTACACAAGGACTAGATACTCACTTAATAAAAATGAGAGAAGAGGTTTTTATGAACAAGATTCAAGAGACGAAATACTCGGACAAAAACTTAGCGAACAGAGCGCTCTTCCTTTTATTATTAAGACTGGTTTTAATTCTTCTTTTTTCAGTTATTTCTTGGTTCCTTTTGAAAATACTCGTCAATGACTCTGTCAAATTTCCTCCTGGAATGCTCTATGCCACCATCAGCTTGTTGCCAATGAATCTGATTTGTTTCACTGTTGTCAAAGGGATGATCGAGTCAGAGGGAGAATCACTGACCTAAATGGTAAAACCTCGTAAAAACAAACGCTGGCTAGATTTTTTACAGGGAATTTGTTGGCAGTTCCTTTTATTTATCCCCTTTATAGCGACTATCATGATAAGTGCCTGGTTCTTGTTTGGTAGCCAAATGTTTCAAGCATTTGAAACCATTTTTTACAATCCAGAAAATGAAATTCTGTTGAAACCGATCATGATGCTTTTTTTAGGGATTTTCACAGTTTTTACCTTCGCTCCCATCAATGCGCCTACAGAAGAATTGATTTTTCGTGGCTATGTACAAACACGACTAGCAAAAAAATTTCCCGTCTCACTGGCGATTCTTCTTTCTTCATTGGCTTTTGGTTTTCAGCATATTTTCTTTGCCAGTAGTTTTTATGGAGCAATGATCTATTTTATGGCATTCACTGTGTGGGGCATTGGTTCTGGTATCATTGTTCACTTACAAAAAAGACTTTTTCCGGTAATCGTCGCACATTTTCTTGTAAATCTCCTTTCCACATTGCCAACGATCCTCTTTCCACTTTTGATTTTAACTGGAATCATCGATCTGTAGCCTTGATGCTGTCAACAAACCAAATGAGCCAGCCTAGACAGCAATCTTCTGCTGTCTAGGCTGGCTCTAAGTTTCTCATAAAATAAAATCAATCGTGGATCAATAATTGTCCTTCAGCCTGCGGCGCAAATCCGGTGGCTTCTTCGTAGACCGTCTGTCCTCTGAGGATCGATTGAACAGGCAGACCGGTTCCAGTCAGGCCTTCAAAAGCTGAAAATTTATTTTTATACTCTAAATCAGCTGCCTCGATCGTCCATTTCTTGTTAGGATCGATCACTACAAGATCGGCATCTTTGCCCACAGCCAAGATTCCTTTGTCTTTCAATTCAAACACCGTCGCTGCATTACCGGAAAGCAAGGCTGCTAATTTAGCCACTGGTAAACCACGCTTGACGACCCACTCATTGAACATCACTTGAACAGTACTTTGTACACCGCTGATGCCCCCCCATGGTGAAAAAATGCCTTGTTCTTCGTTTTCCTGCTTTTCATCCAGCTGACAAGGGGAATGATCACTAACGATCAGATCTAACGTACCATCCAATAGATACGACCATAATTGTTCAGAAGCCACTTTTTCTCTCAAAGGTGGTGCACACTTGAACTTCGGTCCTTGCTCTACTAAATCTTCATTCGAGAATACCAAATAATGGACACAGGTTTCTGCCGTCACACGAACGCCTCGTTGCTTCGCCTGCTTGATGATTTCGGCAACTTCCGGATGACTGACATGTACAATGTGGACACGCGTGCCGGTTTCTTCCGCCAAATGGATGACTGCCTCAACGGCGATCAATTCGGCTGAGACAGGACGTGCCGGCAAATAACGCTCTCTGTCTACAGCGCTTTTCAATGCCGCTTTCTCCAACTGATCGATGATCGAATAGTCCTCACAATGATAGCCTGACAATCCATCAAATTCTTTCAACACCAGCATACGGTCCCGAATCTCACCATAGCTCAATGAATCAAAATCATCGCCCACCGGTGAAATAAAACTCTTAAAGGCAAAAACCCCAGCTTCATTCAACTCTGGTAATGCTTCTCGGTTGTCATGCAACAATGCTCCCCAAAAACCATAATCTGTATAAGCTGACGGGTTGACTTTTTCTTCTTTGATGGCAAATAATTCCGCGGTCGACAAGGCTGGCGTATTTTGCAAAGGCATGTCCAAAATCGTAGTGGTCCCACCTTTGACAGCTGCTTTGGTACCATGAAGAAAGTCTTCGCGCCATTCAAATCCTGGATCATTGAAATGCACATGGGCATCGATCGCCCCAGGAAGAATCAGCTTCCCTTTGGCGTCGATCTTTCTTTTCACTGTAAACTCCTCCTGCTCTCCAGACGAACACAGCTGAACGATTTTTCCATCCTTTACAAAAATATCCTGTGCCAAAACTTTGTCCCCTACGACAACCTCGCCGCCAGAGATCAACAAATCATAATCTCGCATTATTTTCCCTCACTTACTTGAAAAAGAAGACTCGTTTGATCTCGAGTCCTCTTTTTCTTTTTATTTAGATAAAATATCTTCGATCGTGTATGAACTGAAATCAGGAATCTCATCAATACTGTCTGTTTCTAGCATGAATTCACTCATAGATTCTGCAGA
This sequence comes from Enterococcus olivae, assembly GCF_053760925.1. Lineage (NCBI taxonomy): Bacteria > Bacillati > Bacillota > Bacilli > Lactobacillales > Enterococcaceae > Enterococcus > Enterococcus olivae. Next base: position 29,016 of record NZ_JBSMVT010000013.1, on the reverse strand, counting down.
GTTGATGAAGGCATCACTCCACTCGGTTGAATAATCATTTTTCAGCATGATCGCCAAACATTCATCCTCAGGAATATTGATTTTTTCAGCAACGATCGCTGCTGCTTCTTCAATATTCTCATTGATAAAATCAGTTGCTTGATCCAAGGCTTTCGCAAAGCCTACGACTGCTTCAGGGTGCTCTTCGTAAAATTTACCAGCAACCGAAGCTGTCATGAAGAAGTTCAAGTAATCAACATCGGTTTCTCCACCACCAAGATAGCTTTTCTTCCCAGTGAAGAGTACCGTTCCACCAGAGCTTTCTGCATTGCTAACCCATGGTTCCCAAACAGCGATCAGATCAACGTCTCCTCTTTCAAGCGCCGTCATTTGATCCGCTGCTTGCAAGTTAACAAATTCAAATGAATCATAGTCGATCCCTGTGTCTTCAGCAAAGCTTTGTAGAGCGATCAAAACACCTGAACCAGATGTTGCGCCGATTTTCAAGCCTTCAAGATCAGCCGGCTCGTTCACTTCCAAACCTTCACGTGCAATGATTGCCTGTGTATTCCCGGCATTCGCTAAAGGTAAGAAGATCGGTGCATCGACATCATTCGCTGCGACAGAAATATTGTTGTAGATCGAACCAAAGATAACATCCGCTTCTCCACTAGAAACCAGTGAAGCATTTTGGTCAGGTCCTGTCATCAAATTGTTTTCCACAGTCAAGCCTTGTTCTTCAAAAAAACCTTGATCTTCTGCAATGATCTGCTGTGCAGATACTTGCGGATCTAGTTCTCCGTAAGCTTTGATCGTGATCGCTTCAGATGAAGCTTCTTCTGATTCTGAGCCGGAGCTTGCGGTTGAACCTCCACCACATGCGCTCAATAATAATGCTGCTGCAACTCCCGATAATAACCATCTTTTTTTCATTTCTTTTCCCCCTATTTTTCGATTGCAGAATGAACACCATCGCGTTTCCATTTGAACAACAGTCGCTCAATGGTGGTTAAAACCCAAGTAAAGAAAGAGTACAATAAACCAATGATGATACAAGCCATAAACATATCATCTAGGTTGAACCAGTTTCTGGCATTAACGATGATGAATCCTAGGCCATTACTGGCTCCCATCATCTCAGCAACGATCAACGCTCCGAAAGCCAGTGCCAGACTGATTTTCATCCCAACAAATACATTAGGTAGTGCTGCTTTGATCAACACTTCTTTATACACTTGAAAATTCGTTGCTCCCAGACTTCTTACACTGCGGATCCAAACAGGATTGACATTCTTGATGCCGTCCACTGTATAAGTCAATACTGGTAAAAAGGTGGCATAGGCGATCAATAACACTTTGGATTGTTCACTGATCCCAAACCAGATCATAAAAATCGGTAAAAATGCGTAAACTGGAATCGGTCCTAGTAGATTCAAGATCGGCGAGATGATGTCATTGATCAATTTCACTGAACTCATGATCACACCCAAGACGACTCCTACAAGCGTTCCTAAAAGAAAGCCGGCGAAAACACGTCCGAGACTAGCCAGGATCGCTGAGGTCAGCACTCCGGATCGAATCCCATCAACTGTTGTTCCGAGAACTTGTGTCACGGAAGGTAAAAAGCGCGGATTAAATAGCTCTTTTGACTGATTCCAATCACTGAAGAGTTGCCAGATCAAGAAAAATACTAACAAGGCAGCAAATTGTCTCAGTCTTTGAAAGGTTTTCTCATCTAATTTAAAAGAAGTTTTCTTTTTTGAGAATGCCGTTTTTTTGGTTTCTTTGATTTCTTTTGTCATATTCATACAGCTTCTCCTTCTATATAATCGTCCTGTCGTTCAAGCAAAACATCCTCTAGCTCTTCTACTTTTGATAGAAATTCAATATCACGGGCATCTCTAGGTTTTGGCAAATGAATCTCTTCATTCTTAACGATCTGTCCTTTCTTTAGAACGATCACTCGGTCTGCCAAATAAACAGCTTCACTAACACTGTGCGTAATGAAGACGACTGTTTTTTTCGTCTCCTTCCAAATTTTCAGAATCTCGTCACGCATTTTCGTACGAGTCAAAGGATCCAACGCCCCTAAAGGCTCATCCATCAACAACAGATCAGGATTGGTCGCCAACGCTCTGGCAATCCCTACACGCTGTGCCATCCCCCCAGAGAGACTCGCTGGATAAAGATTTTCATAGCCTTTCAAACCAACTAGCTCGATTAGTTCCTGTGCGATTTTGTTTTTGTCTTTGTTTTTATTCAATTTGGGGCCCATTGCCACATTTTCTAGAACTGTACACCAAGGGAACAAACCATGTTCCTGAAAGACGACTCCTTTGTTTGCTGAAGGACCTATACTGCTTTGACCGTTCAGCAAGATATCTCCACGATCCGGCTTGATAAAACCAGCTAATAGATTTAATAAGGTTGACTTTCCGCCACCACTTTTCCCAACGATAACCACAAATTCATTTTCTTCGATTTTTAAATTCAGATCTTCCAACACATAATTTTCTGACCCGTCGTAAGATTTATATAGATGATTGATTTCCAACATACTCATCCAATCACTCCTTGTTTTAATGTAAGAACATACTCGTTTGACTAAAATCATTTGTCTGCTGCTTATTCGATGCTTGATCGAAATGGAAAGAAGCTTCCTGTTTCACTTTCCATCGATGAATCAAAATAGACGATCGAACTCCTAGGTTATATGTCATGTTTCCTTACATAAGATTTATGTTTTCTATCATATAGCTAAAAAAAGAGAAAGTCATTAGGCAAAATAACTAAAGGAATGATTTTATTCAGTTAAATAAGCCATAATCTCAGAAATAGCGTTATGTTTTATTATATATAAAAAGAGCGCTAAGCACTTTCGCTTAACACTCTTCTTTTAGCTATTGACAATGATCGTTCCGACATTCTCATGAATACATTCTAAGTTTTCAATCGATGTGATCACTGCTTTACGTCCGGCACGTCCCTTGACAAAGGCAACGGCTGCTTCGATCTTCGGTAACATACTGCCCGCAGCGAAATGACCTTCCTCTATATATTCCTCCGCTTGTGACACCGTGATCGTTTCCAAAGCCAACTGATCTGGTTGTCCGTAGCGAATGTAGATATTGTCTACTCCGGTTAGCAGGACCAAGCAATCAGCCTGCAAATCTTCCGCCATCGTTTTCGCTGAAAAATCTTTGTCGATCACTGCTTCAACACCGACATAATCACCGCCCTGCTTGACCACAGGGATTCCACCACCACCTGCACAAATCGTTAAAACATTCGCTTGGATCATTGCCTGGATCGCTTCCTTTTCCACGATTCGAACGGGCATTGGCGAAGCGACAACTTTTCGATAGCCACGACCAGCATCTTCTATAAAAACCGTTTTTTCTTTTGCTGCTGCAATTTGTGCTTCTTCCGCAGTAAAAAAAGGACCAATCGGTTTGCTGGGCTTTTCAAATGAAGGATCTTCTAAAGACACCTCGATCTGAGTGATCACGGAAGCGACCGGCTTACTTCGCTGTCTTTTCATAAACTCATTGTTCAACGCATTCTGTAACCAATAGCCCAGACTGCCTTGGGTCATGGCCACACAAGAATCCAAGTGCATGGGAGGATTTTTGACATCGCCTGCTTGTTGCTGCAATAGCAAATTTCCTACCTGAGGACCATTTCCGTGACAAAGAATCACTTCTTCACCGGTTTCTACAAAATCAACGATCCTTGTCGCAGCTTTTCTGATAAATTCTTTTTGACCCATATCTGTGGGATCTGTATCTAAAATGGCATTTCCACCTAAAGCAATCACATTTAAGCCCATGCTATGTCCTCCTTTTACCGCTTCTCTTTCAGGAAGAAACGCATGACGACCAAAGTGCTACTAACAGGCCGTAGCACAGATCATTCCCCGAAGAGTGTCCTATTTTTCTTATTTTTTGTATTCCTTGTCGGAGGACCTGCTCCTCTTTTTCCATTTGCACATCTACTAAAAGTTGATATAGCAAAGAATGACCATATCCTTTTAGCGAATAATACAGATACTCCTTGCTGATGTCCGTCGTGGATAACTCCGCCAGCGAAATCACTGAGATGAGTTGTCGTGCTTGCTCTGGACGAAGAATTTGAAGCATCACTAAATAAGCCACTACTAGATCATCGCCCGCCGGAGTCAACCCTTGACCACGACCGATGAAATAGGCTAAAATTTTTCGCCATTTTTCTAGTGACAACTCTTTTTGTTTCAATTGTTGAAGATAACTCTTTGCTTCGGTCAAAGACAGACCCACTGCTACTTCTAGATTCTCTTCCTCTAGCAAGTTTCTTAAGCGTTGCTGCTGGCTTTGAGTCAAGTGAAAATCTTTGATTTGTAATCTCTGAATTTCTACCTCTTGCCAATCGATTTTTTGAACACCTGCAGCGCTGTAGACCGCCAGACTGTTTTCTGCCAGTCGCACCAGATTTTCTTGCTGCAAATAAGGCTTCAATTGCTCAAACGCAGAGTGCGATAAGGACAAGCCAAAGCTCGCCAAGTATTCCTTGTAGGTACCGACATTCAACAATCGTTCGCCTATCTCTATGTTAAAAGACTGGTCAAACACGCTATGGATTTTCCCCATCCGCCCAAAACGGTGGATAGGGAAAATACCTTCGCTGATTCGTATCTTATTCAAAATCGATTCCTAATGCTTTTGCATACGCTTCTAGGGCATTTTCAAAGCATCCCAGCGGTGCACGAACGGTTCCAGCTCCTACTTGCCCGCGACCAGCCTCTTTGTGCGCGATTCCAGTATTGATCAATGGCGTGATCCCCGTCTCCACGACCTTACGAATATCGATTCCCAAACAGGTTCCTTTAAAATCCCAGGTTGGAATCGTAAAGGTCGGATTGTGACTCAAGCAGATCTGCGCCATTTCATTGGAGATGTCTAGCGCATCTTGGAAGCCTCCTGCTCCAACAAAACGGGTCACGCCTGGTGCGGCAACCATCGCCATACCACCAACTCCTACCGTTTCAGTGATGGCACTGTCACCGATGTCCGGATTGCCGTCTTCTTCAGAAAATCCTGTGAAATACAAACCTTTCGGCGTATTGACGGGCGCAAGATGCCACTGATCACCCGTTTCAGCGATCCGCACACCAAAATCTACACCATTCCGGGCCATGGTTGTGACCACGGTTCCTTTGGTTCCCTTTCGAGCCCCATCCATGATTGCTTTACCCGCTGCCATCATAATATTCAAAAAGAATTGATCGGTATCCGACAAGAATTTGATGACTTCATACTTTTCGTCCTCAGAAATCGCCAACGTGGTGATCAATGGCGCCATTTCCTTCAAGAAATTCAATGATGCGGCAATGTTTCGTTGATGGAATTCATCCCCCATCGTGATCGAACGAGCGATCAAGACATTAAGATTCAGCCCTTCGTCCGTTTTTTTCAAAGCCTTCGCTAACGTAGGACCCAAAACATTTTGCATCCAAGCTAAGCGATCCACAACTTCCTGAGAATAGGCACCAAATCGCAGCACTTTTCCGATGCCTTCATTCAAGATACAAAACGCACGGTTGCCGGTCAATCGATTTTCTACTACACTCATCGGCATGTTTGCAGAAGAGATTCCGCCCATTGGACCAACGGCCTGTACATGGTGACAAGGAATAAAAAGAACCTCGCCCTTTTCAAACAATTCTCGGGCAGCTTCTTCGTCTGTTGCCCAACCTTCAAACAATGCGGCACCAAGACAAGCGCCTTGCATTGGACGAGTCATCTCTGCCCATTCGATTGGAGGACCCGCATGAAGCAAGGTTTTCTGCGCTTCATTTAATTCCGGGATCACCGTTTTGGCAGGGACTACATCCACTAGGAAAGGCTGTGCATTTTGAATGTTATCAAGGACTTTTTGATTGTCGGCAGCGATCTGCTCTTCGTAGTCCTCCAAAGCATCTAAAATGCGAATCATTTTTTTGTTGCCGTTCGCCCGTGGTCGCCAATTGAACTGCTCAGATTGCCCACCATAAGCGAGGATCGATTCGTTGAAACTTTGCAAACCAATATTGATAACTCGTGGTTTTGTGTGCAATAATTCTAGGACTTTTTCACTTACTTCTGGAAGCTCGATCGTTGATCCTTCATAAGCAGTCACGCTTTTATCTTCTTCGGTAAACTCAATGCCTTTGAGTAGCAGTGCCAAACGCACAGCTTTGGCATTGCTTTCTTCAACAAACACGTCAGCGTCTTTCAAGCGTTGAACGGTCTCTTGATAACCTTGTGGATCTTTGGTAGTACCACAAACAGTCGCTACAAAGTAAAGTTCACGTCCGTCTGCTTTTGCGATTTGACGTGCTTCTTCGATTGACGGGATCAAAGCACTTGCCATATCTTCGTGTGCACCGTAGCCAATCACAACGTCAAACAAAACAATACCTGTCGCTGCGTCAGACGCATAGTCACGAATCTTGTTGATTCGTACTTCGGGATCGATCATCGGATGAGGTTTCCCTTGCGTATAAATATCATCCCCCAAGTCCATCACTTCGTAACCGTTGGATTTTAAAATGTATCCTTCTTTTTTGACCAGGCCTTCTAAGCCTAGTGCTTCAGAGATCAGCATCCCCGCCTCAGAAGCCAAAGTCCCTCCAGAATACAGACCTTTAACGACTTTATCTGCCGCTAATACTGGCACAGCAGGTTTTTCCATCGGTTCCAGATAGTTGGCTTTGACTGTTTCTTCGTTGGCCAAATCCACGGCGATCCGTGCAGTTTCTTCCAGCGTATGTGCCAAGTAAACTTTTCCTTCATGTGCCGTTGGTTTTTCTCCCAAGAAAATCGCAACGACTGGTTTAGAGATACTTTGCAACAATTGAACTACTTGATCGCGCACTTCTTTTGCAGGTGGCTTAGAGATAACACAGATCACATCTGTTGGCTCATGGTTTTCCAGAGCGACGATTGCATCCTTCATCGTGATCGCACCGACTTCATTACTAAGATCGCGTCCACCGGTTCCGATCGCATGAACGACCCCTCCGCCCAAGCGGTCGATGATCGTCGTCACTTCCTGAATTCCCGTTCCTGAAGCACCAACAACGCCGATATTGCCTGGCGAAACAACATTGGTAAAGGCAATCGGGATACTAGAAAGAATGCCAGTCCCACAATCCGGCCCCATCATCAATAAACCTTTTTCATGGGCAAGTTTCTTTAGGCGTACTTCGTCTTCGATCGGGATATTGTCTGTAAAAGAAAAAACATGAAGATCGTTTTTCAAGGCTTTTTCCATCTCTGCTGCCCCGTATTCTCCTGGAATACTAAATAAGGCTACGTTGGCATCTGGCAAGGCTTGTAGCGCTCCAGACCATGAAGTCGAAGCTGCTTTGGCTTCGGTATCGCTTTTGGCCGATAAATCACTCAAAAATTCATCAACTGCCGGCAAAACTTCATCCATGATCTCTGCTACTTGACTGTCAACAACGATCATCAAGTCATTGGCAGATGCGCCTTCTGCTTCGGAGGTCAATAAATTCGTGTTGCGTAAGATATCTTTGTTGGCGTCCGTCCCCATCATGATCTGACTCATTGCCACCTGTTCAAATTCATTGATTTTATTCGTCAGTAGCATCAAATTGATAGAATCTTGATAGTTATTTTTCAAAACAACGGTATGTAACATTTATTTTCCTCCTTTTATTTCCTCTTTATTGTAATTTTTTTCAAGTCCGATTACACTGGACAAAAGTCTAAAATTATTTTACATTTTTTATCCAAAAAGCGCAAAAAGGAGTACGCCATGAAAATTAGAGAATTAATGTCCTTGGAACTTTTTAAGAGCTGTAAATTGCTGACCAATGACATCGGATTAGAGAACGATGTTGATTCCGCAATGGTTCTCGAGGCTTTGGATATCGAAAACTGGAGTCGAAAAAACCAACTGATCTTGACTTCCTTTTACGCCTTTCAGGATCTTTCTGAAGCAGAGCTAACAGTTTTTTTTCAAAAAATGGAAAACTTGGGAGTCAGTGGTATTGTCGTTAAAATGGATCGTCTGATCACCATGATCCCCGATTGGCTGATCGCTTTATGCTTTCAGCACAACATCCCTTTGATCAAGGTCGAACAAGATGTTAGCTATGAAAAGATCATGCTGACGATCTACGAACCCCTACTCAACCATCAGGAGCATCTACTGCGAACCTATTACGATGTTCGCCAGCGTTTTACCAAGCTCGAACGAAATCAGCACTCGTTTAGCCAGATCATGGACACTTTTTATGAATTGATCGCTTTGCCTTGTTCGTTGAAGATCCCTGACCTAGAGATCACTGCCCAGTATGGTCCAAGCTATGAAGACTATCGCCTTTCAGAGAGCAATTACCTTGCAACGACTGAATTTACGAAGAATCATTATGAGCAGCAGCTTTTATTGTCTCCCGACGAGCAAACCAAGATTTCCACTCTGTCAGTCAAAATCCCTACACGTTTCAAGAATAGCTGTACGCTAACCGTCTTTTACGCCGATCGTATTGAAGAAGCACACATGATGATCCTTGAGAATGTGATCGATATTCTTTATGCCCGTCTGCAAACCGAATACCTGATCAAAAAAGACCGCTACGCCCGGCTAAATCATTTAGCAGATTCCCTCTTGCAAAATACACCTGCCAGCATGGACGAGTTGAACAGCCTGCTAGATGAAGCACAGATGAATCGCTATCCCTACTATCAAGGGCTAGCCTTTTCAGTTGACGAAAACAACGCCGAAAATGCTGATATTTTGCAAAAGCTAGCCTCTTTGAGAACGCCCAAAATCTTTTTTGAACACTATCACTACACTGTGATTCTCTACAATCTGAAAGAACCCGGAGAAAGGATTTCAAAAACAGACATTCAAAACATACTCAAACTCGACGCGTCCGTGAAAAGTAAAGCCATGATCTCGATCAGTCGAGTCAAAGAAAAACCCGCACTCAAAGATATCCTGCTGGAATGTTTGGATACGATTCGTTTCAACCAACAACTACAGATGGGAACCGTTCTTTCTGTCGACGAGCTGGGTCTTTTTCGATATTTTATGCAGGAAGATCAATCAGAACAGCTAGAGCTACTGATTCATGAGCCTTTAAAAAGACTGCAGCAAGACGAATCGGAGCTATTCCAAACACTGTACGCTTTCTTCCAAAACAACAGAAATTATAAAAAAACAGCAGAAGCCCTTTTTCTGCATCCTAAAACGATTCGTTATCGACTGAATAAGATCCAGCAATTGCTGATGATCGAGCAGACCAATCCCTTACAATTAGTCAATTTCGAGATTGCGACTTATTTACTCAAAGCTAGAAGGAGAGAAGCAAATGACTAAATTACTTACCTTATCTACCGGCCTCACTGTTTCGGTCATGGAAGCAGAAACCGAGGCAAAAAAATACATGCTTTATTTTCATGGCGGAGGTTTTGTCTACGGCAGTAAAAATGATCTGCCACAGGCGTTGGCACAGGTCTTTTTGGAAGTCGGCTATACGATTCTAGCCGTCGATTATCCACTGGCACCCAACCACTCCTTACAGGAGATTTTGGACACCAACCTTCGTACCTTCCAAGAATTGTACGAGAACGTTATTCAAGATACCCCCTTTAGTTTTTGCGGACGCTCTGCCGGTGGCTTTGCGATCCTTTCCTTGACGCAACAGCTTCTGGAAAAAAAAGGCCCCCTACCCGAGAAGCTAATCAGCTTTTACGGCTACTACGACCTAAAATTTCTTTCTACCCGTCGAAATGTTTCAAATCGGGTGATCACAGAGGAGATGATCCAAACCATCGATCAAACACAGCCTGTCTATGACGATCCTTTGCTGCAACGTTCCTTGCTGTATCTTTACGGTGTCCAGCAACAAAAATTGGCTGATTACTATCAGCTCGACAAGGACAATTCTGAGCGCTTTGCGATCGATCCGACGATACTGAAGCAGTTTCCTCCTACCTTCAGTACGGCCAGCACAACCGATACAGAGATTCCCTTCAAGTACAGCAAATCCTTGAAGCGGATGATCCCCAACAGCAAGTTTGTTCCTGTCTACGATCTGGCACACGATTTTCTAAAGCAACCTGAACATGAACAAGTCCAAAAGGTACTGCATCAGCTGCAAAGATGGTTGATCGATGAGCATTAAGATTTACCCTCTTTTCCTGTTCGATTATACTAATGATTACCATCAATAGGAACGGCTTGTCAACAAAAGAGGAAGTCAAATGAATCATGAGGTGTCGCTTGGTCTGAGAATTATTGCGGCGATGATTTTTATTTGTAATCGGGGTTCGTTTTCTGACCCTCAAAAGGTGCCAATCTTCTTTGGTGCGAGAAGCAAAAAACTGACTAAGCTATCAGAAAAAACACTGACCAGACGTTACAAAAATACGGAGATAAATCGGAAGAATAAGTTTCTTGCTTGGTATGTCATGGGTTGCTTTTTCTATAAATCGTATCTTGTTTATTTAGAGGATCTTTATCAGCTTTATCGAAAAGAAATGACTGTCCGAGGGTTGCTTGAATAAAAAATCTCTCGCGAAAGCAATCAAATTTCAACTTAGAGTAGCACCTAGCTTCTGGTTTTTGGCTGGGTACCGCTCTTTTTTAGATTCCTACTGAAACATTCTCTGAATAAGTTTTCATGAAATGAAATTTATTCACAATCTCTACTAATAATCATGGTATACTGTAACTAGCAGTAAAGTTTGTGACGGTGGCTAATCTTATTCGAGGTTGTGGTGCTTATGAAAATAAGTACTGAAATCTTTAGAAAGGAGACGCCTTTTTGTCAGTCGCTGAAGCGATAGGACTAATGATTGCGTTCGGTTCTTTTACCGCAACGATTATCTTTGGTATCCTATCCACAGTAAAAAATGACAAAAAAAAGAAATAACCGTCCTCTTTACCCAGGGCGACGATTATTTCTAGTAAATAATTAAACCTCGGTCACCGTCTTAAACGGTGCTTGCTAAGAGGGGTTGTTAGCGCAACTCCTCTTTACAATTCTATTATAGCCAATAAAGCAAAGAGACGTCAACCGTTATAATCAAATAAACAGTGTCTGACAATCGTCGGACACTGTTTATTTATTATACTCGAACTAGATCCATTGCGTGTAAGGTTTCTGCGATTTGTACAGAATTCCAAGCCGCTCCTTTTAACAAGTTGTCTGAAACGACCCATAGGTGGAAACCATTGTCGACATCCACATCTTTACGGATTCGTCCGACAAATGTCTCTTTTTTGCCAATGCTATTCAAGGCTTGTGGATAGATTTGTTGACTTGGATCATCCTCCAAAACCACGCCCGGTGCTTGTTCCATCAATTCTCGAATATCCGCTACTGTCAAAGCGGCTTTTGTTTCAATATAAACAGACTCGGAATGTCCGCTCGCTACAGGAATCCGGACACAAGTCGCTGAAACTTTGATCGCATCGTCTTCCATGATTTTCTTAGTTTCGCGAATCATTTTCCATTCTTCATAGGTGTAGCCTTCTTCCGCAAACACGTCGATTTGTGGTAAGGCATTGAAAGCCAATGGATAATGCTTTTTATCTCCGCCACATGGCAAGATCTCTGCAGTCAATTCTTCCACCGGCGTGCCATTCAAATAGGCTTGCGCTTGCTCTTCCAATTCGCGGATCGCACTCGCTCCCGCACCTGAGACTGCCTGATAGGTTGAAACGATCACACGATCCAAGCCTGCTTTTTGACGAATCGGCTCCAAAGCCACCATCATTTGGATCGTTGAACAGTTCGGATTGGCAATAATACCTTGATGTTGTTTCAAGGCTTCCTTGTTCACTTCTGGTACAACTAAGGGTACTGCTGGGTCCATGCGGAAATGACTGGTATTATCTACAACCACTGCCCCACGCTTCACTGCTTCTGGTGCAAATTGCTTGGAGATCCCTCCACCTGCACTGAACAAAGCGATATCTACATTTTCAAATGATTCGGGAACCAATTCCTCGATCACTAGCTCTTCTCCGTTAAAAGTCGCTTTTTTACCAGCTGAGCGCTTAGATGCTAATAATTTTACCTCTTTAATGGGTAGTGTCGTCTGCTCTAACATTTCGATCATTTTTGTGCCGACTGCACCTGTAGCTCCTACAACTGCAATACGATATCCTGAATCCATCTAAACAACTCCTTCAATAATTTCAAACATTTTCATCATTCTATCATATTTTCCCCAAATTTCTAGCATTCTTCCTCAATTTCTTTTTTCGACCCACCAATATTGTCGGTTTTTTTCAAATAAAAACTGTGTTATTTCTCATATTTTCCTGTCAAAAATCGCTTATAGTCTTTTCTGAAAACATTTATCCGTTTATGAGAGTCTTTTCATTTTTTAGTTTTATAACAACGCTTTTTTAGTTAAAATGAAGATTCCACAAATATATTTGGACGATAATTAAAAATATGTTTAAAAATCCAAGGTTTTTATTTGTGAAAATCCCTTTTCATGTCTATAATTAAGTTAAGAAGAATTTTGGGGAAGATTCTTCGCAACGTGTATAGGAACTTATTCCTATTAGTGATGAAAGATAAAGGAAACAAGGACATTGCGCCCTTGCTTCCTTTATCTTTTTTTAACTATTGTTATTTTTCAACCATTAAGACAAAACCTTTCGGCGCTACATCGACAACAGTTTCTGTTTCTGTTGCTAAATTAGCAAAGATGACTTCACCAACTTTATCAGCAGAAATTGCTGCACCCCCGGTATTGAACACAGCTCTCAACAGAACGCCATCCAAATAGCGTTCTATAATAATAACACCTGATTCTTCTGTCACTTGTTTCCAGTGAACAGCCCCTTCAGACAAAATCTTTTGATTCGCTCTTCGCACATGGATCAGTTCTTTAACAAACTGATGCAGCTGAAGATCTTGTTTTTCTTTTTCCCACACCATACACTTACGGCAGTCTGGATCCATCCCACCAGTCATCCCGATTTCGTCTCCATAGTACAAGCATGGTACACCTGATTGAATATAAGTGAACGCCATGACTTGTCTCATCAAGTCTTTATCTTCTTTGGTTTCTGTCAATAGACGCGGGGTATCATGAGAGTCCAGAACATTGAATTGCATTTGATTTGTCTGATCACGATACAGCATCAGTTGATTATTCATTTCTGAAACCATTTTACTCATAGTAATTTCTTTTTTTACAAAATAGCCCATGATTGCATCTGTAAAAGCATAGTTCATGACAGCGTGAAATTCATCTCCCTGCAACCAGCTTTGGGAAGAGTGCCAGATTTCACCTAAAATATAGAAATCTTCTTTGGCCTCGTCACAGACTTGACGGAATTTTTTCCAGAAGGCATGATCCACTTCATTTGCCACATCTAAACGCCATGCATCGATATCAAATTCTTCGATCCAGTAGCGTGCTATATTCAATAAATATTCCTGTACTTCTGGATTGGCTGTGTTCAATTTCGGCATATGCGGCGTAAATGCAAAGACATCATAAGTGATGTTTGTTGCTTCTTCAAAGAAGGAACCCTCTTTATAGCTGGCTGGAAACTCATTGACATGAAACCAGTCAGCATATTTTGAATCTTCACCATTCTCTAAAACATCTTTCCATTGCGGTGACGTATCTCCCATATGATTGAATACAGCATCCAGCATGACTTTAATGCCCCGTTTGTGGCATTCATCGACTAATTTTTTAAATGTCTCAGCATCACCAAAAGCTGGATCGATTTTTAAATAATCGATTGTATCGTATTTGTGATTGGAATATGCTTCAAAAATCGGACAGAAATATAACCCGTTGATCCCCAGATCTTCAATGTAATCCAAATGATCGATCACACCTTGCAAATCACCACCAAAAAAATCTTTATAGCTAGGATCTTGGGATCCCCACGGTAAAGTACCTTCTGGATCATTCGATGAATCACCGTTTGCAAAACGTTCAGGAAAAATTTGATACCAGACTGTTTCTTTGACCCATTCTGGTGATTTGAAACGATCGATTTCTTGGAAGAAAGGCATTCTGAAATAGTTATTAGGCATTTCCAAATATTCTTCTGTTGCTGGATAAACACCATGATCACCATAAAAAACGGAAATTCCATCGTGTCCCTCCAATTGAAATGCATAGGATAGACGTTTGAATGGTGCAGTAACTTCCACAAACCAGTAATCATACAAGTCAGTCGTTAGAGTTTGAACCATTTGCAGTGGTTTAGTATACCATTTTTCTTTCCCTAATAAATAAGGATCTCCGTGAAGCAAGGCTATTGCCCGTGCATCTCCTCGTGCAGTTCTTAGACGAATATGCATTGTTTTTGCATCATATAAATAAGCAAATTCACTTTCAGGACGATGATAAATTGCAGCTGTGTTCATACGTTTGATTCTCTCCTTTGTTGTTTTATCTCTTCACTATTATCCCATAAAAAAATTAGACTTTCAAGAACTATACAGCAATCGGTTGCATAAGTTATTTTAACGTTATTAAACAGATTATTCGGGTTAAACTAAAAACAAAGGCAATCGATTGCTTTTTGGTTTTTTCAAATTTTTATCCTAACTCTCAGCCTTTGGACCTCTATTGTCGTTGACTCTACTGGATCCGACAGGTACGTGCTGTATTTTCACTAAAAATCTTGATATTCTTAATCAATTATAGCTACTTTGGACATGTTTATATTTTCTGTTTCTTCCTTCCATTAATTTTATCTCACAGGGATCAATCAACAATTGGGCTCATTCCTCTCCCCCGTAGCAGTAGGTAATATGAGAATGGGATTTTCTATATTACCTATGTTATAAAGTTCTTTTGCCAGTGTTAGCGTATAGTCTTATTACTTCCATATTTCTTACAGTTTTGTTCACTTTTTTAAGTGTGATTTTAAAAAATATAGACGCTATAAGCAGGCCTATAATTATTTATTATGGATTTATTTCAATACAAAATACCCCACTTACTAGTTATACTCTATTTAAAATATATCTCCTTAAGCTATCTGGATTCATACTCAATTATAACAAAATCACAATCATTCATGGATAATTCAACACCTTTAGTTGAAAGCATCTATATTTTCCTGATTTCTATAATACTGTGTGCAGCAACCTGTTTTTATATAAACAAAAATAATACTTAGTAAGGTTCTAAGCGAAAATTTAATGAAAGAAAACACTTGGTTAGACAATAACTATGTTCTTCCTTGTTTTAATATTGTAAGAAAGTTATAAAATAGAGTCTATTTATCTTTCTCTGATAGTGCTCTATTTCAACTGAAATTTGGCTAAGAAGCTTCCTTACAATTTAAGCGTTACACATACAATGTATACTAAAAACAAAAAAGCAGAAAAATACCGACTACCGATATTTTTTCTGCTTTTTGTATAGGATGAACTTCATTCGAATTTCCCTACTGAATATAGATTAATGCAAGCTTTCTTCAACTTCAGCCTGACTACGTACTTGTTTAAAGCGTGTTTTTACAAACAAGAGAATGGTCATCACTACTAACCATAAAGATTGGACGCCAAAGAGAATAAATATATCCGTTGTCAAAAAGCCAATCAAGGTTGCCAGAAGAACACCCCCACTCATCAATGCTAGAGCTAGCGTCAAGCTTTCTTTAAATGTTTTGATTGCTGAAGTTCGTTTAGTTAAATAAAACAAAACGGACACACCGATGATCAACATTCCATTCATTGAAAGAAGGATCATCCCAATATTAACGACTCGCGACAAAAAGATCGAAGCAGCATTTTGCTGATAGATTGCTGTTTGCAATGCCTCGTATACAGGCTCCTCTCTTAAATCCTCAATAAACGTGTCAGTATAAATCAAACGAATCCCATGAAACCCTTCTGTTCCTTCAATCGTCAAATCAACAAAATCCTGTTCAAAATTCATTCCCATTTTGTTATCTGATCTTCCATCAGATACATTTATTCCTATAAAGAAAGTCGCACTTTCTGTTAGAATAGTTGTTTCATCAGTTACCAAACGCCCCTCCAAAAAGTTCAACTGATTGATTTTTGATGCTACTGGTTCACTCACTGAGAATTCTTGCGGGAGAATATCATCTGCCAACTCTACGCCACGCTGAGAAATCCCCAATGACAAAGGAATCAGCAGTAATGATTGAATAAAAACAAAGACCAGCACTAACTGTACCCAGTTGATTTTACTCCTGATCGAAAAAATTTTTTCTACTGAAAAAATCGAACGAAAAAAATTTATTGGAAAATGTTTGTCCATTGTCTATCTAACCTTTCGTACCTCCGGATGTCAACCCTGAAACAAAGTTCTTTTGCAAGAAGAAGAACAGAATCACGATCGGAAAAGAAATTAATATCGCACCTGCAGCGAACAGCGCTACACGCTGATTACGCGCATCACTAATGAATGTTTGCAAGCCAACTGCTACAGTGATTTTTTCTGGTGATCTCAATAAGAAACGAGCCAACATAAAGTCCCCAAACGGTCCCATAAACGCCCACAATGCTTGAACAGCGATCATTGGTCGAACAAGCGGCGTTACGATTTGAGCAAAAATTCTAAAGTGTCCTGCACCATCTAATTTAGCTGATTCATCCAAGTCGATCGGGACAGTATCAAAGTATCCCTTCATCAACCAGGTATTCATTGGGATCGCTCCACCGATATAGATCAGCGTCAAGAACCAGAAACGATCCAATCCGCCCGATAGCAATGCCATAACAAAGAAGGCTGTCAAAGCTGCCATTGTCGGCACCATTTGGATGATTAAAAACATGACCAAACTTTGCTTTCTACCTGCAAAACGATAGCGACTAAATGTATACCCTGCCAATGTTACGATAATAACTTGAATAATCATGGTGCTCACTGCAACAATCAGTGTATTTTTATACCATTGCGGATACAACGTATCCTGGAATAAGCGACGGAAATTTTCCAGTGTCCATCCTGAGCTAAAATCTAGACGAAAAGCCATCATATTTCCTGGTTTAAACGCTGAAGTGACTGTAATCAAAAGAGGATAGATAACAATGATGGACATTAGAATCAAGAATCCATATGTTCCAATCTGACCGAGCAGTTTTTTTCTTTTTTCTGATGAGTATTTTGTCTTCATAAGCCTAATCCTCCATATTGAATGCATTGGTACGTTTAAACACAAACATTGAAATACCAATAACGATTGCTGAAATCATCAATGTTACGGCTGCGGCAACCGAATACTGAGGTGAACCGCCTGTAGTCAACTTATAAATCCAAGAAATAAGGATATCTGAGTTTCCGGCGTTATTTCCTAGACTGCCCGGCCCTCCTTCATTGAACAGGTAAATCATTGAGAAATTATTAAAGTTTCCAGTATATTGCGTAATGAATGTTGGTGCTGCTACTAAGAAAATAGAAGGCAATGTGATATTTCTAAAGCGTTGGATCGCATTGGCCCCATCCATTTTAGCTGCTTCGTACAAATCTTCCGGAATTGACTGTAGAATACTTGTGACCATTACATAAATATACGGAAATCCTAGCCATCCTTGAATCATAATAATCGCTGTTTTCGTCCAAAATGGATCTGTTTTCCAAGCGAGTGCAGGAATATCGACAAATGGTAAATGATTTAAAAACGGAATAACCTGAGTGTTGATAGCCCCAGCTGTATCGTTAAAAATATTTGAGAAACTCATAATCGTGATAAACGCTGGTACCGCCCATGGTAGTAAGAAAATCGTTCCAAAAACACGTCGGAACTTAATAAATTTTTGGTTCGCGATTACGGCTAAAAACACACCTAAAGATACTTGCAAAGTAGTAGACAACACTGTCCAAATGATCGTCCATGAAAATACTTTTCCAAAAGTTGCTCGGTAAGAAGCTAAAGTAAAGATGTTTTTAAAATTATCAAAGCCTACCCAGTCGATCAAACTTGCTGGTGGAATATGTCGAAAATCATAGTTTGTAAATGCCATAAATAATGTCACTAACACTGGAAAAATAATAGAAACGGTCATAACAAAATATGCTGGAATAGTTAATAAATAAGCAAAGCCATTCTCATAAATATTAGACACGGTTTCTTTAATAGTTATGTTAACTTTCTGACCTTCTTGCCAAGCCTTTGCTATTTTGTTTGCATCTCGAATATTCAGTCCCCAAAACAGTAAAAAGATGACTGTAACGATGATTTGCAGCGTCCCGTTGATCAGTAAGAATAGCGAATGATCAACCATAGGAGTTGTTCCAAGTGTAATAAAATCTTGAAAAGCTCTGATTCCAAATTGTAAAAGTTCAATAATAAAACCAGCTGTGATCGCTAAAAAGACGATTCCTTTCCAAATCTGACGGTTATAGATTTGGCCAAGTCCTGGAATAATTGACAGAAGCATAGCTACTTTAGGATTTTTTTCTGTTGTTTTCATTTTTTCACCTTGCTTTTCTCTTAAAGTTTCTCATATAGAGGAAATTGGGAATAAGCAATTATTCCCAACTCACTCTGTATAAAAATTAATATTTCTGTTCGATCGATTCTTCGATAGTAGCTACTGCATTATCTGCTGCTTCTTGCGGTGTCATGTTTCCAGAACCAGCGTCAAACAGCATGTTTTGTCCGCCAGCCCAAACTTCAGCCATTTCTGGAATATTAGGCATTGGTTCAGAAACTAAATATTGTTCAACGACTGCTTTTGAAACTTCATCATCAGAAGCTAAGATTTTATCCTGTGAAGCGCTGTTCGCTGGAACTTCAGAACGCATTTCATACAATTTGTCTTGATTTTCTTCAGATGTTAAGTAGGTAATAAATTCCTGAGCTAGCTCTTTGTCTTTTGCAAAATTGCTTACGACCCAGGCTTTACCGCCACCGAATGAAGTATATTCATTGCCATTTTTCAATGTTGGGATTTTAGCAACACCAAAGTTGACACCTGCTTCTTGATATGCATTTGCATCCCAAGGTCCACTGATAACTGCTGCTGTCTTGCCTGAAGTGAAGTAATCTGTGATCAAGTCATTATTGGCAGTCACGTCTAACATTCCGGCTGGCCAAACATTTTGGAACCATTCAGTAGCATAAGCAATACCTTCTACTGCCCCTGCGTTATTCAAGCCCACATCTTGTGGATTTGTACCATCTTCGCCGAAGATATATCCGCCATAGCCTGCTAATAAGCCATAAGTGAAATACAAGTCAGTCCATTTTGCCAAAAAGCCAAGATTGTAGTCTCCTTCATCATAGGCTGCATCTTGCGATAATGTTTCTAAATCAGCAAATGTTTCAGGTGCTTCAGAGATCAAATCCTGATTGTAAAATAGAACCAAAGTCTCCACTGTTGCAGCTTGTCCATAAACTTTATCGTCTACGACCACTTGACGTTGATTGATCTCACTGTAACGATCATCATCTGGTAGTTCGATTTCAGCTAAATATCCTTGTGCACCGCCTTGTCCTACTCTGTCAAATGGAGACATTGTTACATCTGGTCCTAAGCCAGCGGGACCATCCAGAGATAACGCATCCATTTGCTCAAACATATCTTTTTCAGTAACTTTTACTTCTACTCCATGCTCTTCTTCAAAAGCACCTTTTACCTCATTGATATAGTTAATATAGTCTGGCCCGACAGAAATATCCAGAACCGTTGTATCGCTTCCTCCACCTGCAGCATCAGATGAATCTGTTCCTCCGTTGCCACAAGCCGCCAAAGCCATTAATGATACTGCTGATAAACCTATAAAACCTGCTTTTTTCCAATTCGATTTCATTCTAATTCCCCCTAAATTTCTTTCAAAATCAGATAGCTAAATTCTTTCATTTCAATAATTTTTCTTAATGAGACTGTTTTACCGCTGATCAAGTCAGTAAATTGCCCTCCTTCCATCTCATTTGGTAGAACAATCTCGTTATTGCCATGCGTGTTAAAGATAAAGTAAATGTCCTCATTTTTAGATGTTTTCTTAAAAATGACTGCATGTTCTTCTGTTAGCAAAAATTCATATGCTCCTGCATATCCGAATCCAGGATATCTTTTTCTCAATTCAATTAATTTTTTGATATTACTTATAGGCAAGGTCTTATCCCATGTCATACATCGTCGGTTATCCGGATCATCATGACCTTCCAAATAAATTTCACTACCGTAATAGTAGCAAACAGAACCTGGTGTACTAGCCAGTAAAGCAAAGCACATGTCCACTTTTCGATGGTTGCCACCTGCTTGTGTAGTGATTCGCGGAGTATCATGACTATCCAACAGTGTCATCATGCCGGCATTTTGTTTTTTTGTATAACGAGTATAAGCATTGACAAACTGCTCTACAAAATCTTTTCCGTTGATTCGGTCTGTCGCAATCCATTCTTGAATCGGTTTTGCTAACTGATAATTCATGATGCCGTCAAATTGATCGCCATTCAGCCATGCGCTACTGTCATGCCAAATTTCACCACAAATATACGCGTCTACTTTGGCTGCTTTCACTGTTTTTCTAAATTCACGCCAGAATTGATGATCGATCTCATTGGCAACATCCAATCGCCAGCCATCAATATCTGCTTCCATAATCCAGTATCTTGCAATAGACAACAGATATTTCTTCACTTCTGGGTTGTTTGTATTCAGTTTTGGCATATGATAGGAAAAATTCAAGTAGGAATCCCCTTCAAAATAGAACCAGTCATAGTATTTCGATTTTTCTTTTTTAGCCATAGCGTCTTTGAACTGATAGGAAGTCCAACCAATATGATTGAAGACAGCATCAAGCATGATGCGGATACCTAATTTATGTGCCTTATCCACCAGTTCGCGCAGTTCTTCTTTGGTACCGAAACAAGGATCTATCTCAAAATAATCTTCAGTATCATATTTGTGCGAAGTCGGTGATTTAAAAATCGGTGTCATGTAAATGCCCGAGATCCCCAAATCAGCTAAATATGGAAGTTTATTAATGATTCCTCTTAGATCTCCTCCATAAAATTCATGCTCTCCTAGAGTAGAATTGCTGTCGCTTGACCATGGATGAACCTTCTCAGGATCATTCCTTGCCTCTCCATTAGCATATCGCTCCGGAAAAATTTGATACCAGACTGTTTGTTCAACCCATTGCGGTGCCAAAAAAATGTCCGTTTCATGAATATAGGGAAATGCAAAATAACTGTTGATATCATTGGCAATAAATGGATCTTCCGGTGAGAAAAAACCTCGTTCAGTATAGATTGATTTTGTTTGATCGTCTTCCAATAAAAAACCATACCGCGCTTTTGAATCATGCGGCTTAGCCTCTACAAACCAATAGTCGTAAAGTTCGGTTGAAAATTCTTTTTTCATTGGGATATTTTTCTTTTGCCATAGATAGACACCTTCATCATTAGGAATCCAGCCATCTTCGTGATTGATCTGCAAGGTAACGGTTGTTAAGTCGTCTCGTTTGCTTCTTAAACGAAAATGTAAAGTTTCATTATCAAAGGCATAGGCAAAATTACTTTTTGATTTATGATAGATTGCTTGTTTCTCCATGAAATTCCTCCCGTACTCGAAAGGACGCTTAGTAAGAGTTTCTAAAGCATAACCTTTCTTCAAAACTAATTATGCAACCGTTTGCTAAAATAGTCAAGAAGAAAATATATTTTTTTTAATCTTCCACCTAAATATTGATAATCAGCCTGATTTTCCAACTGAAAAAGAGAAAATAATTGAAAAAAAGGAGAAAAACCTCATTTGCAAGATACGAGGAAGTGCTTTAGATGATGCAACCGATTGCTGCAAAAAAATAAAAAACAAGTTCTCATTTAAAGAACTTGTTTTTCACAAGGTCAGTCTTTTAAACTTTTATATTTATATAAAACAGCAAGCGCATCTGCCAAATGGTGACGAATCGTTTCATAATCTTGCTCTGATAAAACAGAAAGTGTTCCTTTTAATTTCTCTTTAACTTGTTCTTCTTTTTGCTTGAACAATGCCTTGCCTTCTGCAGTAGTGAATACATTGACGATCCGGCGATTGGCGGCATTATTCTGACGTTTCACAATGTACCGTTTTTCAAGATCTGCGATCCAGCGACTGATTTGTACTTTGGACGTTCCTACCTGGTTAGCTAATTCTGTCATAGTGATCCCTTCATGAGTAGCAACGATCAAAACGATCAAAACATCCATTTTAGTTAATTTTAAATCTTCCAAATTTGTATCCAGATCTTGAAAAATAAGCTGCCTCATAAAAGCATAAATTTCTGTAAAAACAGAGATATCTAATGCGGATGATTGTTTGTCCATCTGTCTCCCCCATTTCAAGTATAGTTTAAAATAAATTCACAAAACTATCAAATGTTGATTGTTGATTTTTGTTAACTGTTATGATAAGTTTGAAAATGACTTTGAAAGTTAGGGATCTCACAGTTTATTTGGTAAATTTAAAATAGAGAAGAGTGTATCCATGTTAGAAATAAAAGACATAAAAAAATACTATCTGGTCGGCAATACAACGACCAAAGCCCTTGATGGTGTTTCTGTTGCTTTTCGGAAACAAGAATTTGTTGCCATCTTAGGCCCCAGCGGTTCTGGGAAAACCACGATGTTGAATGTGATTGGCGGTTTGGACAATTACGATTCTGGAGACATGGTGATCAACGGCAAGTCCACCAAAACATTTAAAGATGGTGACTGGGATGCCTACCGAAACAATTCGATCGGTTTTGTTTTTCAAAGTTATAACCTGATCAGTCATCAGGGTATCATTGACAATGTTGAACTAGGTATGACGCTCAGTGGTGTCTCTAAAGCTGAAAGGCGTCAAAAAGCTGAAGACGCATTGATTCGTGTTGGATTGAAAGATCATATGAACAAGCGTCCCAATCAGTTGTCTGGCGGGCAAATGCAGCGGGTAGCGATTGCTCGCGCTTTAGCTAATGACCCGGATATTTTACTTTGTGACGAACCAACCGGTGCTTTAGACTCCGAAACAAGTGTCCAAATCATGGAACTGATCCAAGAGTTATCCAAAGAAAAGCTAGTCATCATGGTTACTCATAACCCAGAATTAGCACATCAATATGCAGATCGCATCATTGAATTTTCAGATGGACGTATTCAGACTGACTCTCATCCTCATATCGAAGGAAAAAAGAAAGACCAATTCGATTTGAAGCATACAAAGATGAAATTCACGACTGCCTTGCGTCTATCTTTCAATAATATTCGGACAAAGAAAGGACGTACTTTCTTAACTTCCTTTGCCTCCAGTATTGGGATCATTGGAATAGCCATCGTCTTATCACTGTCTACTGGTTTCCAAAAGCAAATTGATAACACGCAATCAGAAACTCTAGCACAATTTCCGATCACGATTTCGCAAGTAACTACTGATCAGGATCCAGAAAATTTTGAGAATCGTTCAATAAAAGGTACTTTCCCGGACACGAAAGAAGTCACGGCAAAAATCAGCGACACTGATCGGGCACAGCATATCAATAATATCGATGAAGATTTTGTTGAGTACGTACAAAATATCGATCCCGAATGGAGCAACAATATCGGTTATACTCGGCTGGTGAATATGAATCTGCTGCGGGAAATCGATGGCGCGATCGAACCTGTTAAATTTTCAAATGATTCGGCTGAGGGCAGTCAGGCAGGCTCAATGATGAGTATGATGGCTGCTCAAACTGGTGTAGGCGTTTCTTCTTTTCCCCAACAATTAGATGAAAACAAAGGGAATTTTTTGAAAGATAATTATACCGTTCTTGAAGGAAGTTATCCTGAAGATATTCATGACGTTGTCCTAATCGTTGACAATAATAACACAACAAATATCAATGCTTTGACAAACTTAGGTTTCGATGTGAGTGACGGCGACACTATTCCTTTCTCTGAAATCGTCGGGACAAAAATTACGCTGACCTACAACAATGCCTATTATACCGAATTGCCTACAGGAAACTTCATTCCAAATCAGGATCTGGAAGAAGTCTACAACAATTTGGACAATGAAGAATTAATCATCTCTGGTGTGTTGCGAATCAAAGACTCTTCAACAATGGATTTATTGTCTCCTGGATTTGCATACAGTGACACTTTAGTTCAACAAGTAATAGATGCCAATGCTGAATCTGACATTGTTCAGGCGCAGGAAGACAGTGAAGTAAATGTGATGACGAACGAAATCCTAGATAGTTCTGAGAAAGAAAATTTCCTTGACTATCTAGGAGGCAGCCCAATTCCTTACAGCATTATGATCTATCCAAATGATTTTAAGGCAAAAGATCTGGTTTTGGATTATTTAGATAAATACAATGAAGGCAAAGATAAAGAAGATCGAATCATTTACAGTGACCTTGCAGGTACAATGACTCAATTGACAGGCGGTCTGATGGATGCAATCACCTATGTATTGATTGCTTTTGCAGGAATCTCTCTTGTTACGAGCATGATCATGATTGGAATCATCACCTATACTTCCGTTCTCGAACGCACCAAAGAAATCGGTGTCCTGAAAGCTCTGGGTGCACGTAAAAAAGACATTACCCGTGTCTTTGATGCCGAAACCGCGATCTTAGGTGTAGCTTCCGGTGCATTGGGTGTCTTGATCGCTTATCTGGCGACCTTCCCAATCAATGCGCTATTGTATAACCTGACCGATCTGGAAAATGTCGCTACCCTTGATCCTCTTCACGGTTTAATACTGATCCTGATCAGCACCGTCTTGACGATGATTGGCGGACACATTCCTGCTCGAATGGCAGCTAAAAAAGATGCCGCCATCGCGCTTCGTGCCGAGTAATAGCAAAAGAAAGCAGCCTCGAAAAAAATTCGAGGCTGCTTTTTATTCATCGATACTGACTCGTAATTCGTACTCATTGCCACTTTCATCAATCAAACGTTTGCTATTTTGCTCGTCCATTCGAAAGGTCTTTTCGAAATCTTTTCCCTGCAGACGGACTTCTTTTTTCGATTCATCGATCGTGATTTTCCCCTTCGAAACTGTTTTTTCCAATCCTAGATTGGTTCCTTCCACGGTCAATGCTTCTTCGGGAAATTCCTGCTGTAGCTCTTGAAGAATGGCTGTTTCTTGCTCTGACTGCTTCTCCGCTAGTTTACTTGGCTCCCTGTTCCAATTGATCAGATAACGGTAGCGCTTATCAACAAACCATTCGCCGTCCTCCAGAATATACAAAGAAGTAAATTGATGACTGTCTGGCGCTGACAGTATTTGTTGGATCGCAGCGGAGGTCACTTGATTCGACGAGCACGCACTGAATACAAAAATCCCCAGTAGACCGATCAAACACCCGATTTTTCTCATGATTGATTTCCCCCTTTTTCTTTATCTGACGTTTCTACTTAAAAAAAGTTGCACTTTTTTCTAAACTTTAAATGACACACGTTGTCAGTTATAATTAAGTTAATAAATGAACAAGGAGGTTTTTCCTATGCGTGATTCAAACAAACCCGTAACAGAAGTCTTGATCGACCACGAAGAAAAACAAACACTTGTCACATTTGCTACTACCTTGGAAACAATAGCCAAAAAACTAAAAGACGAAGGACACTTCAACTTCGTTCAAGGGACCGAGACCATTGCTGTCACCCCGACCGAACAAATCGTTGCTGAGTACAAATACGAGAAAAAAGGCGAAAAACATTCTTTCGAAATCGAATTAGAATGGTATGAAGGACAGAAAGCACACAAAACGATGTCTATCGAATAAAGGAAGGAACGGTCGACGTTCCTTCCTTTTTCTTATTTTTTGTGAATCATCTGATGCTCAATGACCAACTGTTGTTGAAAGTGCTTCTCTAAAAAATAGCGATCATGGGTAACAGTAAGTAGTGTTCCTGTAAACTTTTCAAGTAAGTCCTCGATTTCTTCTCGAACATAAATGTCCACATGATTAGTCGGTTCATCCAAGATCAGTAGGTTGATCTTTTCTTGCAAAAGTTTCAATAAATACAAGCGGACCTGCTCTCCTCCCGACAGATCTTGTATGCGTTTGGCAACATCCTCACTGTAAAAACCAAACTGGGCTAATGTTTGACGAGCCTTTTGCTCTTCCGGTAAAATTTCTCTCGTGTATTCGATCAAACGTTGTGTTGGTTGTTCAAAAACTAATTGTTGTGGGAGATAGCCCATCTTGATACTGGCACCTAGTCGTATCTTTCCTTCATCCAAAGACAGTTCTCCTAAAATCAGTTTCAGCAATGTTGATTTTCCTGAACCATTTTCTCCTAATATCGCTACTCGTTCGCCTCGATAAATAGCAAAGGAACTGTCTGTAAATAATAGTTTATCTCCTTGTATTTTACCTATCTGATCAGCCAAGATCACTTCTTTCCCTGATCGCTGCGCCTGTTGAATTTTTTGCAGCCTTTTTTTCGGTTCAATGGGTGCTTTGATAACTGTCATCTTTTCAATCCGACGTTCGATTTCCTTCGCTTTTTTAAAGAACGCCTCATTGTCTCCTTCATTGCCCCACTGACGATAACGGCGAATCATCGCTCGCAATCGATGAATCTCTTTTTGCTGCAGCTCATAATTTTTACTCAATTCAGCGATCCGAACTTTTTTCTGTTTCAAATAATACGTATAATTTCCGGCATAATTGATGATTTTCCCATCTTCGATCTCAACGGTGCGCTGGGTGACCTGATCCAAAAATGTCCGATCATGGGAGATCACAACAAAGGCTTTTTTGGTCGTCTTCAAAAAATTCTCCAACCACTGAATCCCTTTCAGAT
The DNA here is from genome assembly GCF_053760925.1 of Enterococcus olivae. Lineage (NCBI taxonomy): Bacteria > Bacillati > Bacillota > Bacilli > Lactobacillales > Enterococcaceae > Enterococcus > Enterococcus olivae. The sequence goes on along the minus strand of NZ_JBSMVT010000013.1, from coordinate 2,301 downwards.
CCAGATGATTGGTTGGTTCGTCCAACAGTAGAACATCGTTGTCTTCAACCAGGACTCTCGCTAACTCGACTCTCACGCGTTCACCACCACTCAGATCATACAGACTCGTCTGTTCTTGCTGTCCAAGCCCTAATCCTTTCATCACTGTACGAATCCGGTCCTCCAATTGATAACCGCCCTTTTCTTCAAATTGCTGTTGCAAATTGCCGTACAGAAAAAGATTCCGTTCCAATTCTTCCTCAAGATCTGCCATTTTTTGTTCATATCTATGCAGCTGCTGACGAATGTTTTCTAGTTCCTCAAAACTTTGGTAAATGTATTCAAACGACGTGTATTCACTAAAAAGCAATTTTTGGGGAACCCAACCGATCCTCAACCCTTTTTTATAACTGACTGTTCCTTGATCGATTCCTTCTTTTCTCAATAAAATTTGAAGAAGTGTGGTTTTTCCAGTACCATTTTGTCCGATCAAACCGATTTTTTCCTGTGGATCGATCACAAAGTCTAATGCTTCAAAAAGCGGAGTCCCGCTAAAATTTTTATGGATCTTATTGGCTTGAATATACATATTTCTGCTCCTTTAAGACCACTCAAAAAGGCCATGGACATCCATGACCTTTTGTTATTTTATTTATCTGAATTACTCACATAAACAGGCTAAACATACTGAATGGTCATTGATTTTGTTTTTATTTGACTGTTTTTAGATACACTTGTCCCCTGAACAGTCTTCGTAAAACCAATCGCATGACTAAAGCTGATATGATATCTTTGATAATCATTAGTTGTTGTTATATTAGTCAAACGTCCCATTGCAGTTGTCCCTCCTCCTTGTTGTTGATTCAATTTCAATTATACAGAATCAAAATTAAAAAAACAATCAATACTCATAGAGTTTAATATCACCGGAAATATATTCTCCTAAATAAATCTCTGAGATTTCTTTGTCTGACTGCTCCTGTACTCTTTCGATCAACCAAGACTCGTCTTTGTTAATAATATCCAGCAAGTCTTCATTGATCTGTCCATCGACGATGATCGGGTAGCGAATGTTTTCATCCCCTTGCTCAATGATCGTCAGCTGTCCGTTCTGCTCGAGGACGGCGCGCTTGACCTTGGAAACCTCATAGACACCGTTGCTTCTCAGCTTGAACATCAAATCGTTGGCAGAGATCCCATGTCTCATACAAGTAGCGATATCGATCTTGCCATTGTGGATCAAGGTCGTGGGCTTGCCGTCAATGATACCTTTGATGATCCGATTGTGTTCTTTGGCAAATTTAACGATCAAAACCAAGGTCGTCCAAACGATCAGCACCAAGACAAACTGTAAGACAGTAATTGCTTCATTGTAGATAACTCCACCGATAATGCCCCCTAGAACATAGTTTTGCACCTGATCCATCGCTGAAGAAGGGGCCAGATTGCCTTTTCCCATAATATTGATCTGAGCAATCAAACATAGAATACCTAAGGCTAATTTGATAATGATTGGATTGTATAAATTCATCTCTTCCCTCCTCTATTCCACGATCGTTACATTCGTATTGACTAAGTACGTAGGTTCCAAACGAAACGAATTGCGGTCGTTGCTCAGGTGAAGCACGTAATACTTCTCATCGATCAAGAACAGCGTCTCATCTGTCAAGCTTAAATTGTTGATGTAAACCTGACCCACTGCCACATCGAGCTGGTCAGCCACCATATGTAAAAAACCGACCATCTGGGAATAGCTCTCATCTTGGGCTTCCGCCTGTTGGTACTCCGACACCTGCGTCCCGATCAAAAATAGTAAACTTAGAAATAAAATCAAACTCAAATCACGGTATTTTGTCTGAATTCTAAAACGCAAATAACGGACAAAGACAAATACGAAAAAGATCAAGACTACAAAAATGATCACGTATTTGATGATGTCATGGATCGTTCCTCGATTCTCCAGATAACTGATTCCGTAAAAATTCATCGCCATTTTTTCACCTCATTTAAATACTTCTCTTTTAGTGTACTGAAATTCAAGGTTTTAGCAAGTAATTATCCACCCGTGAAAACGGGTGGCTTTTTATCACCTCTAGAAGAGGTCGCCATTCGCTGCCCCTTAAAAGGAACTTTTTCAAAGATTGCCAACCGCTCATCGCTCGCCTCTTTATTTATTTCCTACTTTTGAATGGGTTCACGTACTCTCTTTTACTTATACTATCTCTTATGCGATCCTCTGCTTCTTGTTCTCGAATATATTTTTCAATCGTCTTTTGATTTAATCCCACCGTGCTTACATAGTATCCCTTAGACCAAAATGAC
>NZ_JBSMVT010000012.1:0-76068 GCF_053760925.1 Enterococcus olivae | reverse complement strand
TGAAATGGTTTGTACGACCACCCTCTATAAGTATATTGACAAGCAACGTCTTGAAATCAAAAACATTGATTTACTGATGAAAACAACACGTAAACCAGCACAAACCAAGCAGGTAAAAAATCGAAAAATTCTTGGAAAGAGTATCGAAGAACGACCGACAAGTGTTGAAACACGTGAAGAATTTGGTCACTTTGAAATTGATACAGTCATTGGTAAACGGAATGGTTCAGAAACAGCGCTCTTAACTTTAACGGAACGAAAAACACGTTTTGAAATCATTCGTGTGCTTGATACCAAAGATGCAGACTCTGTCAGTTATGCCATCAACCGATTAGCTAAAGAATATGGGAACAATTTTTCCGCTGTATTTCGTTCGATTACAGCTGATAATGGTTCGGAGTTCGCTCAGTTGTCAGAAACGTTAAATGGATTGACAGAAATTTATTTTACCCATCCGTATACTTCTTGCGAACGTGGAACGAACGAGAATCACAATGGCATCATTCGTAGATATATTCCCAAAGGCGAAAGTATGGACAGCTATCATCGAAAGGAAATCGAGCAAATTGCCAATAAAATGAATCAACTACCCAGAAAGATTTTAAACTACGCGACACCCCAGTCTTGTTTTGAACAAGAACTAAATAAAGTAGTTAGTTGATTTGACAACGAGCCTCTTGCGCCATGGGTATCGTCTGGGCAAGCTGGCATAGCCAGCCCGTCAAATCAGACTACCATGCCGCAACTCATTATCAAATCAACATCGGAACTTACAGATAACACATGATTTTCACGTTTTTCAAAAAGTGGCTAACTTGTTCTTGAAATTTGGGAATCGTTTTTAACAAGAAGAATTCCTCCTTTATCCCCGATACTCCAGCATTAACCCCTTCAGGAAATTCCTTGCATACTTGTCTCCGCAAGGCTTGTAATTGCGATGTCCTTCTTTTCGCAAGATCGCGCCAAGTTCGCCTTTAGAAACACGAACGCCTGCTTGATCTAAAAGATGAAGCATGTCGTCACTGGTCAGTGACAAAGCAATTTTTAATTTTTTCAGCAGCAGGTTGTTGGCATTGCCATTGTGAAGCTCCAAAGCAGGTTCCCCTGCACCTTCACGAGCTCCGCGTTGTGAAATAATCATTCCATTGAGAAAACGTTCAAAGTTCTCATTCGTCAATTCGATTTCATAGGTTTCCGGATCTGTTTTTTTCAGCAACTGTCGGACTTCTTCTTTTGTGACAGTTACACCGCCCAATTCAAAAATTTTTACCATATCATTGTCTTTGATATCTAGCGCATAACGTAAACGTGTCAAACGATCATTGTGGTTCATTCTAAACACCATCCATTTCTTTCTTCTCATCGATTATAACAAATTTCTACTGTCAGTACTTAATGATTCTAAATTATTATTTTTATCTTAGATTTGTAAAACGTAACTGTCACGGCAGATGCAGAAAGTATTTTATTTTTTAAATAACATATCACAAGTTTTTTTGTTAAAATGAACCATTATGTATGATAACCTTGTTCACCTAATTTCAAGAATAATAATGAAAGAAGATGTGATGGGCAGAATATAGGTATAATGATAAGCTAACAGCATAGAGGAAGCGCTTACTCTTGGGGGAGAAAAATATGTATGAGATGACGAAACGGCAAAAAGAGTTAATAAAATTACTTTTGGATAATAATGCTTTTTTACCAGTGAGATACTATGCGAATTTGTTGAAGGTTTCTGAAAGAACGGTACACAGTGATTTAAAAAAAATAGAGAGACTGCTTCGTGACACAAAAAGTTTCATTGAAAAGAAACCTAGACATGGAATTCGTCTAGAAAATGGAGGAAACTTAGATAAACTTCTATCCGGTTTCGATCAAAACCAGGAAAATAATTCTCCTTTTTATCGACAAATATTGATTGCACGTGATTTGTTAGTGAGAGGGAAGACAATTTCTTATCAACTACTATCCGAGAAATTTTTGGTAAGTAAAACATCTATTTCGAACAATATCGATCAAATTCAATTTGCAATCAGAAAATGCAAAGTTGAAATTGTCTCTAATCATAAAGGAACCAAGATTGTTGGAAAGGAATCGGATCTTCAGCAGGCGATCAAAGACTATGCGTATCACATCATTCAAACAATGGAACAGTCTAGCGAATTTAAAATTCAATTTCCGAAAGAATTGAATGCGTTTCTTCCGCCAAAAATTATTGATCGAATATTAGTGTTGTTGCAACAGTACTTACAAGTTAATGTTGCTGATCTCTCAGACAATGTTTTTCAATCATTGGTTCTGTCTTTAGGGATTTTCTTCACAAGACTAGAACATGGAGAACATATCGAAGAACAAAATTATCTTCTGTTTGAAAATATCGAATCGTTGCAGACACATTTTTTTACGACTGAATTACTCGAAAGATTGAAACTTCAAGGAGAGTTGAAAATTTCACAAAATGATTTTACTTACTTGAATAAGCAATTGATCGCTCACGGACTTGAACCAAAATTAGAGGAGGCATTAATTCAAAAATATGGTGATATAGTCCATCAAATTATTGAAGAAATGGGGAAAACATTAAATTTAAAATTTTTAGAAGATAACAAATTATACCAAAATGTTTTGTACCATTTGTTTTCAATGATTTATCGACTACAAATGAATGTATTGGTTAATAATCCGCTTTTAGAAGAGATTAAGGAACAATATTCTGTATTATTCAGCACGACATGGCTAGTCTTTTCAAAGTTTGAGAATATATTAGGGATAAAGCTGACTGAAGATGAAGTCGCTTTTATGACGATTCATTTTCAAGCAGCGATCGATCGTTTAGCTGGAAGTCATCGCATTATCATCGTTTGCCCAACAGGTATTGGGACAGCCGAGTTGATTGCCAATCGCTTGCAAAAAATCGTTGCACCACATGACATTTTGCAAGTCATCTCGCTCAGAACGTTGTATCAAAGTGATTTAAGTAAGATTGATTTGATTATTTCATCTATTGATCTAGAAGAAATGAATGTGCCAGTGGTCTATGTTTCTCCTCTTATGAGTCGAGAAGATCTAAAGAAGGTCTCTGCAAAGTATTTAGACTTGTTTTATACAGAGCAAGTTGACACAGTAGACATTAAATTTGAACATTTACATGATGTCATTGATCAAAAACTGATTTTTCTGGATGAAGAGTATACCTCTAAAGCAGAATGTATCGGTAAATTAGCAGGTGAATTGTTAAAACAAGGTGTTGTATCAGCTGGGTTTGAGCAGGCAATCTGGGAGAGAGAAAAACTCGGGGTGACTGACTTGGCATCAGGTGTTGCAATCCCGCATGCACCGCCCGCAATGGTTAAGAAGAGTACATTGGCAATCATGACTTTAAAAACACCCATTCGTTGGCAAACAAGAACAATCGATACCCTCATAGTTATTTGTATTTCGAAGGAAGATTTTTCAAAAGTCAAAGGCATATTATCTGAAGTATATAAAATTGTCGAATCTAGACAGACAGTACAACAAATTTTTTTCTCAAAAACTAAGAAACAAATAATTGAAAAGTTAGGAGGAACCAAGAGTGATTGACAAGGAACTAGTGATTTTAGATTCACCACTAGAAAATAAAGAGGAAATTATTCGTTTTCTGTCGGACAAAGCATCAAAACGAAATTATTTAACCGATGTAGAGACATTTATCACCGCAGTACAGAAACGAGAAGAAGAGTTTTCGACCGCAGTTGGCTATGATATCAGTATTCCTCATGGAAAAAATGAAGTTGTTTCAAACCCATTCATTTGTTTTTTAAGAGCAAAAAAGCCCATCAAATGGGACGGAAATGGAAATTATGCAACGTTGATTTTCTTATTAGGTGTTCCCGAAGAGCATCAATCCAAATTACATTTGAAAATTTTGGCAGAAATCAGTAAGAAATTAATGGACGAACAATTCAGAGAACAGTTGTCAAAAGGAAACCAACAATCAATAGTTGGTCTACTAACAACTATTGAGGAAAATATCATAAAAAGATAATCTGTTAGGTTCACTTAACAGGATAATACGTAAAAAAATATTAGGATAAACTTACAATTAGGAGGAATTTATTATGAAAATCGTCGGAGTTTCAGCATGTCCAACAGGAGTCGCACACACTTATATGGCTCAGGAGTCTTTAGAAAAAGAAGGAAAAAAAAGAGGGCATGACATCAAAATCGAAACACAAGGAAGTATCGGCATCGAAAATGAAGTGTCAGAAGAAGAAGCGAACGAAGCGGATGTCATCATTTTAGCAGTCTCTGTTTTTATTGAAAATGAAGAACGTTTTGAGGATAAATTAGTTTTGCATGCAGATGTAAACGAAGCAATTTCTTATCCAGAACGCATTCTGGATGCAGCTGAAAAATTAGTAAACGGGTAAGGATACCAAACGCGGAATAGAGCTTTCGTTCAAATGGCAGAAAGTTCTATTCTTATATTAAATAATAGGGAGCGAACGAAAAGATGAAGGCAATGTTGAAAGAAATACAAAAATCCTTTTTAAGTGGTGTGTCTTTTATGATGCCAGCAGTTGTAGCTGGAGGGATCATGCTGGCACTGTCTTTAGCTACAGGTGAAAAAAGTGAAACTGGCGTAGTGATTACAAATGAATTGATGCTGAATATCAATATTCTTGGTAAAGCAGCATTTGCAATGATGATTCCTATTCTGGGAGGATACATCTCTTATACAATTGCTGGTAAACCTGGACTAGCACCGGGAATGATTTTAGGATATCTGGCAAATAATCCAGTCACTCTAAATGGGCAAGAAGTAAAATCTGGATTTTTAGGAGCGATGCTTCTAGGTGTTGCCGCAGGATATCTAGTAAAATGGATGAAACAGTGGAAAGTAAGCAAAACGATCAAAACGATTTTACCGATCTTGATCATACCAACGATTTCTGTCTTTGTTTTAGGCCTACTCTATATTTATATTGTTGCAGGACCACTGGCATTTCTAATGAATGGTTTAACAGACATTATGGGAAGTTTGAGTGGTTCAAGTGCAATTTTATTAGCTATTTTTATTGGACTGTTTGGTGAGATCGACATGGGTGGACCGATTACAAAATCTGTCTCTATGTTTACCTTGGCTTTGATGAATGAAGGCATCTATGAACCAAACGGTATGTTTCGTATTGCAGTGGCAATTCCGCCATTGGGTATTTTTCTAGCTACATTGTTATTTAGAAACAAGTTCAGTTCTGGGGACAGAGATGCTGCAGTCGCTGCAGGAATCATGGGATGTATCGGTATCACAGAAGGAGCGATTCCTTTTGTAGTCAGTGACATTAAGAGAATTTTACCTTCAACGATGATCGGAACGGCAGTAGGATGCGTGATTGGGGCAATCGGGAAGGTTCGTTGTTATGTTCCGCATGGAGGCTTTGTTGTGCTACCTGTCGTGGATAATAAACTTTGGTTTATAGCAGCAATTATTATCGGATCATTAGTGACGGCTGTTATACTAGGTCTATTAAAACCTAAACTGGAAGAATCGGTTGTTTATCGTTAATGAGAAAAATGTTTGAAAAGAGGAGAGAATATGGATATTAAAGAGTTTATAGAAGAAAAGAAAATTATTGCTATTGTCCGAGGTACCTATGGAGAAGAATTGCTTGAACTAGTGACGGCCTTAGAAAAGGGCGGTGTGCAATTGGTAGAAGTAACGTTTGACCAAGGAGACGAAAACAACTTGAAAAAAACACCTGCTGCAATTGCTTCATTAGTAGAAAGTTTTCAAGGAAAAGTAAAAGTGGGAGCTGGAACAGTAGTGACTGTTGAGCAAGTAGAAGCTGCTTATCATGCGGGAGCAGAATATATTATTTCACCAAATACAAATTCTGATGTAATCAAAAGAACAAAGGAATTGGGTTTAGTATCGATACCAGGTGCTTTGACACCAAGTGAGATTTTAGGTGCACACGAGGCAGGAGCAGATTTTGTTAAGGTATTCCCTGTCCGTGCCTTGGGAATAGATTATATCAAAGATGTTCGCGGACCAATCAATCATGTAAAATTAATTGCAACAGCCGGTGTTACACCAGAAAATTTAGCAGATTATTTGGATACTGGTTTTTCTGGTGCAGGAATCAGTAATTATTTAACTGATAAGAAGTTGATCGCTGCAGGAGAATTCTCCGTTCTTACAGAACATGCGGAGAATCTTATGCGAATTGTGAATAAACATTCTTAAGATGAGAATGAGGGAGGACAAAATTTTCACTATTGAAAAGATTGGAGACGAGAATTTTGAATACAAGAAAACCAATCGTCATTATGAATTGGGCCATGCGCCAAAATAAAAACCAAGAAGCAAAAGAATTTGCAAGAGAACTCGATCAATTGATGGGAGAAACGAGAAAATGTGAATTAGTAGTTCTTCCTTCTATGGGAACGATCCAAACGATGGCAAAAGAGCTGCAAAATTCCACAATAAAAATTGGTTCTCAAACGATTTCAATGTATCGCTCGGGTGAGTACTCTGGTGAATATTCCATAGAATCATTGATCGATATTGGTGGGGAATATGTGGAAGTCGGACACTGGGAACGACGACTTTATTTTAATGAAACAGAGGAAGTCATCAATAAAAAAGTATTATTGGCTTTGAAAAACAAGATCCGTCCCATTCTCTGTGTAGGAGAAAAAGAGAAAAAAGGCGATATTCAAGAAGTTGATTACCATACTGTCTACATTGAGATCAAACGTCAGCTTTTCAATGGATTGCTGGATGTGAAAGAAGCAGAGATAAAAAATGTGGTGATTGCGTATACACCTCATTGGGCTGTGGGCCAGTCTGCAGCAGCTCCGAGAGACCACATACATCAAGTGGCAGAGATGATTCGCAGTATTCTTGCAGAATTTTATGAGTCGCAAACAGTGGCTCAAGTGCAAGTGATTTATGGTGGCACAGTCAGTGTAGGAAATGCCAAATGGATCACCTCTTCTGAAGCGATCGATGGTGTATTATTAGGTAGATTCGGCAGTCGACCACAACAATTTTTAGAGACAGTCCAACAAATAGAGCAAGAATAGGAATCTATGAAAATCAGATCTACTCGCTAGATCTGATTTTTTACTATACAATCATATTTTCTTTGATGGCATCCAAATTTGTTATTAGAATTTTTCGATTGCGGACTTGAATCGCGCAGGCTTCTCTTAATTGCTGCATCATTCGATTTACACTGCTGGCTGAAGCAATTCCGCAAAAGTGGGCGATGTCTTCATTGGTTACAACAAAATCAATGAGGTAGCCATCTTCAGTGGACACGCCGAAGAGTTCGTACAATTCATAAAGCTGTGTGCAGACTGCACCAAATTTGCCATTCATCAGCATTTGCTGCATTTTTTTCATCGACTGCAGTAAATTGACTCGGTAATATTCTTTGACGTAATTTTGTAATTCTGGACTGCGATTGATGTCCTTCCAAAATTGGACCCGGTCAATCTGATAAAGTGTAGCCGTTGGCGATTCAACTCGAATATTGAACGGTGCATCGATGAACTTTGAATATTCATCCTTTAATAAAGAAACGATCTCCAGACCAGTGATATAGCGCAAATTAAATTCTCGACCATCATGAGAGATCACGCTTGTCTTGATAATCCCTTCTTTTAAAACGTACGCAGAACTATCCTGCAAGCCTTCATACATTAAATATTTTTTCTTCTTTTTGACGATGATTGGAAAAGAATGACTGTCTAAATAATCTTGCAGTACTCGTTTATCCATCGCGAATCCCCCTCTATACCTTCTATTTTAGCATTTAAACGCAGAAATTTACAGAAAACAATAACAAATGTCAATAACATTTGTAGCGGATGATTGATAGTAACAAATCCTTTTTACAAAGCAGCATTTTTTATTGCGAGTAAATTTGTATAATCCGTCTTGTGAAAGGAAATTTTCTGAAAATCAGTTGATTACTTGAGGTGAACAACTCAGAAGGAAAAAACTGATACTTTTGCAAAGATTTTAAGGAGGAATAGAAGTGGAAGAACAAAAAAAACTATTTAATAAGGGATTTATTGGTATCACCCTAATCAACTTTATTGTCTATTTGGTCTATTACCTGCTGATGGTGATTATTGCAGTCATTGCGCAAAATAATTTGCAGGCAACTTTAGGTCAGGCGGGACTTGCATCCGGCATTTATATTATTGGAACATTGTTTGCTCGCTTATTGATGGGGAAAAAATTAGAATTATACGGACGGAAAGCTGTCTTACGCTATGGATCACTCTTTTATCTAGCAACGACAATTGCCTATTTTTACGTTCCAAGCATAGGAATCTTGTATCTGGTTCGTTTACTCAACGGATTTGGCTATGGGACCGTATCAACGGCTACCAATGCGATCGTCACAGCATTTATTCCGAAAAATCAACACGGTGAAGGGATTAATTATTATGGGCTAAGTACTAGTCTGGCAGCTGCTGTCGGTCCGTTTATGGGAATGATTTTATTGAATACGACAAATTTTTATTTTATTATCGGTTTTTCAGTCGTCTTGATTGCCGCGACAACGATTGGTAGTTTTTTGTTTCCGGTAAAAAATATTCATTTGAGTGCTGAACATCAATTGGCACTAAGTTCTTGGTCTCTGAGCAGTTTTATTGAAAAGAAAGTCTTGTTTATTACCTTCATTGCTTTTTTGATGGGACTTGCTTATTCCAGTGTACTGGCGTTCCTTTCTTCATATGCGCAAGTAATTCAGTTAGTGGATGCTAGCTCGTTTTTCTTTGTCGTATATGCCGTAGTTATTACCTTGACTCGTCCGCTTTCTGGTCGTATTTTTGATTCTTATGGTGAAAATTATGTCATGTACCCAAGCTATGTCTTTTTAATGCTGGGATTGATCCTGTTGAGTGTTGTTTCAACCAGTTGGATGCTGCTAATATCTGGAGCATTGATCGGGTTAGGCTATGGAACCTTTATGTCGAACGGACAGGCAATTTGTCTAAAGACTTGTGATGAAAAGCAAATAGGAATCGCCTTGTCTACGTATTTTATTGGCTTGGATTTGGGATTAGGAATCGGTCCTTATCTGCTTGGTGAACTACGTGTGCTTTTATCTTTTCAGGAAATTTACCGAGTTGCAGGAATATTACCAATTACCTGTATCGTTCTGTATGCACTTTTCTACCATCAAACAATGCCGGAAAAGATGGAAATTGTCCAAAAAATCAAAGAATAGAGGGATCAAGCATGGAAGGAAATGAGCAATTTTTTGAAATACTCAAACAAACCTTAGTGATTTTAAGTGAAATTAGTCAGAAATTAGATGGAATCAAAGAAAATACGACGGCGATTGACCATGAGCAGCAGGTATTACTGTATAATGTCAATCAATTACAGCATGTGATGGAAAACGATGATTTCATTGGTTAGAAGTTCCCTTCACGAACTGTGATAAATCTGCTAGAGGCTGATGAAAAAAGTCCAGTCAGCTGATTCGTTCATGTGTATTAGAGCAAGAAGATGGGCTCATTAAAGAATCCATCTTTTTTGCTTATTCCGCTATAAATCGCAATCTGCTAGGCATCTGCATAAGAACATGATAAAATATACCAATAGTAAATTGAATGAATAGGGTGTGTGGATTGCCGATGAAGAAACCGATGAATTATTACTTGCCGATTATGTCTCACTATATAGAAGTTCCTTACGATGACAAGCCACGACGGGTTCGTGTGCTGCTGCCACGAGATTATGAGGTGAGTACAGAAGAAACATACCCTGTCGTGTACATGCACGACGGACAAAACGTATTTTACAGCAAAGAAGCTTACTCCGGTCACTCATGGAAACTGATCCCTCTGATCAAAAACAGTCAGGATTTACCAAAAATGATCATTGTGGGAATCGACAATGCAGAGATCGACCGTTTAGACGAATATGCACCGTGGCCTTATGAGTTGAAGGAAGAGGTTGAAAGTCATGGACATCCGGGAGGGATGGGCATGGAGTATGGTGAATGGGTCGTTAACACAGTTAAACCATTTATCGACAAGTATTACCGCACCAAACAGGAACGAGAACACACGGCATTGGTCGGCAGTTCTTTAGGCGGCTTGATCACGGCTTATATGGGTTCGGCTTATCCGAATGTTTTTGGCTCGCTAGGTGTGTTTTCATTGGCATCATGGCTGAGTGAATCTGCCTTTTTAGATTACATTAGCAAACATCCCTTGCATCCTGAGACTAAAGTCTACATTCAGGTGGGTACAGCAGAAGGCAATGAGGTAGACGAGGCCTTTGTAAATAAAAACATCAACCAAGCGTATATCGACAGCTCGATCTGGTATTATCAGACCTTGTTGCGCCATGAACACGCCATGGATAAGATGTGGCTCCGTATCTTAGCCGATGAACACCATTTTGAGAAATATTGGGCAGATCACTTTGGAGAATACTTGCAGTTTAATTTTAATGAATAAGAAACACACTTTTGCTGAATAAAGAGCAAAAGCGTGTTATTTTTTTTGATTAAATTTTTCCTTGTTGTTCCAAAGAGCCTAAGAAGTAAGGCATTTGATCACGCCAAGATTCCCAATCATGAGGAACATCATGACCCCAGTAATCAAACCAGCCAGGAATATTTTTTGATTCAAAGATTCCCTGAAGTTGACGGGTAGCATCGATATGGGGACCTTCCCAATCACCTTGTCCTACACAAACGATAAAGGTATTTTGTCGATACTGATCAATGAACCAAGATTCATGAAGCTCAGGAAGATAGTCAACGGGTGAATTGAAGTAGACGGCTTGATCGCCATAAAAATCGCCTGTAAAGAAACGGGCATCGTAGACACCGCTCAAAGCAACGCTGAGATCAAAGACATCTGGATGTCGCAGGGCAAAATTGACGGTATGGAAACCACCCATACTGCAGCCTGTCGCAAGCATCGCACCTTGCCAGTTGGCTTCATAACGAATCAAAGGAACCAACTCTTCTATAATATAACCATCATAACGATTGTGAGCTTCTCCTATATCGTGGGGACTTTTATCCGTCGCTAACCAAGATTCATTGTCTACAGAGCTTGGTGTATAAAAACGTAGTAGACCACGATCAATAAAGGAACGACACGCCTCGATCATACCAAAATCAGCGTATTCGTCCTGACTTCCTCCTGAGGAAGGGAAAACAACAACTGGTTTCCCAGCATGTCCATAAACATTAAAGTGCATTTCACGTTGCAAATGCCCACTGTAATGACTTCTTCTTTCAAAATGCATAGCAAGCCTCCTATAATTTTTGACGAATCAAATCAATGTATTCGTAAAGTTGTTCTTCTGAAGGGGTACGAAGTAAGTAGCCTTCATCGCCCATGATTGCAGCGAAAATACCTGAGATCGTTAAAATATCGATCAATGAATCGCCGAGTCTTGCTCGGATATCGTCGTTGGTGTAAACATAATTGTTGTTGCTGTATTTTCTAGAAACATAGCCACAGTAATACGGACGATCAACAGTTGCCCGGAATTGATTGTCTTTCACGATATTTGCATATTCCTGAAAGATATCGAAATCATTGGCATAGTTGAACATGTCGATCGTAGAGCCGCCTGGCGGACGCATGTTAACTTCTAAAGGTAAGGCAGAACCATCTGCTGTACGGAAAAATTCAAAGTGGAAGAAGCGTTCCTTCGCATTGAAAGCCTCGACCATCTGCTGTCCCATTTCCAGCAAATCATCAGCTACTTCACGAGATAAATAAAAATACATGTCGTCATTTTTTTCGACGGTCTCTAAAACAGCGACATTATAGAGCAAGCTAGAGTAGTAGACGATGTTGCCGTCACGGTCAGTCAGACCGTCAAAGGTCACGATATTGCCTTCAACGAATTCCTCCATGATATAAGTGATCTCTCGACGATAAATAGTAAAGAAATGATCCAGTTCAGCTTGGTTTTTGATTTTATAGGTATCGCCAGCGCCTACCCCACTGTCAGGCTTGATAATGACTGGAAAACCGAATTTTTCAGCTAACGCATTGGCTTCTTCCTCATCTGCAAAGACAGCACCATCAGCTACGGGAAGACCAATCGATCGGAAGACTTCTTTCATGCTGGATTTTCTTTTGATAGCATCCAGATCAGAAGTTTTATAGCCAAATACATTAAAGTCCGTACGCAACCGGGCATCTAATTCCAACCAGTGCTCATTATGAGATTCGATTCGGTCGATTCGCCCATACTTATGACCAAAGAAAGCTACAGCACGGTAAACTTGATTATAGTCTTCCATGTTGTCGACACGATAGTATTCAGTTAATGAGTCACGCAGTAATTGAGGCAGCTGTTCGTAAGGGACATCCGCGATTCCCAGCGTATTGATCCCGGCTTCTTTTAGTCGGGTAGCAAACGTGACAAAATTGTCTGGAAAGTGCGGTGAAATCATGACAAAGTTTAAATTATTTTCCATAGTAATCACCTTTTAATCTTTTTGTTGCCTAATAATAGCATACTATCTTTTTGAAATCTAACTAATTTTTCATTTTAGAACCGAGAATCCCAATCAAAATCCAATTTTAAAGAAAGTAAAATAACACGCAAATTTCAACTTATGAAAAAGTCGAGGAATTACTTGCGGATTTTTTGTAGCTGTTGATTGATCTCTGCTAAATGAAAAGGTGTGTAGAAATCAGCTCCTAGTGCATCTTCTTGAGGGGTATCTTGTTTCCCTTTGATACAAACAGGTAAAGGTTCCTCTGTGACAGAAGCGACTTGCTCTGCCGGAATCAGTTTCTCGACTTTGATTGTATGCATCCAGTCGGCACCGAAATCATAGACATACTTTAAGGTTTTGGTCTGGGTAAAAATCGCCTCTAAAGTAACCTCCTGTGTCGCTTTAAATCTGGCAAAGCCGTAATCCTCTGCTGACTGTCCTATTAGCTGCTCAGCTGGTTGAAAGGACTGATTGCCATTTCCACGGAAAAATTGATGCAGATGGCTGTTTTCCCAGCCAAAAAGAATTTGAATGATCAGGTGCAGTTGATGCAAATTGAAGTTTTTCGGTACTAAGATCCTACGCCAGATGGGTGGACGAAACCCGTCTAGATCAATCCTCAATTGATAAGCGTCTGACTGTAGTGGTGACTGCTTTTTAGCAAAAGGAACGACGTTATTTTTTGTCGTTTGTTTCTCCAAATCTTTTTTCAGCAACTTCAACGTCTCTGACATTTGGGAAAGCACATTGCTTTCATTATCTAACAGCTCTCTTTTTTTGGAGGCGGACCAACAATCATCATCCATCATTCGTTCAAGAAATAGCTGTTTATTGTTTTGGAAATAATGCAAGATTTTATTATAATTGGCTTTTGAAAGGTAGTCATGATCGTTCAAGAAATGATAAAAATCGATCAAATGTTCATGAAGACAAATGATTTCATCAGGAAAAACCAGTGCTTCTGCAGGTAAAAAATGTAAATAAAAGAAATCCAGTAGCTCCGTTCTTGCCAGCTCGTTCGGGAGTTTTCCCGATTCAGCAGCTCCTTCAAGTAGAGAAATCAACACCGGAGACAAGGCAGCCGGATCTGTCAAATAGAGATCATAAGGATAAAAATAATCAGAGTCGAGAAATTGATTCAAAAGTACTTCAGGTT
Organism: Enterococcus olivae; assembly: GCF_053760925.1. Classification (NCBI taxonomy): domain Bacteria; kingdom Bacillati; phylum Bacillota; class Bacilli; order Lactobacillales; family Enterococcaceae; genus Enterococcus; species Enterococcus olivae. The sequence continues at coordinate 62,415 of NZ_JBSMVT010000012.1, read as the reverse complement.
TCATATACTAGGTCCTCACTTTCCTTTTTTTATTATTGTAACAAGAAAAACAAAGGTAGGTGTTAAAATTTTACAAATAGACACATCTTTTTTATACTTAAGGTAGAGAAAGAAGCGGTGAGTTCTGTGACCGTAAAATAAACATTCTTTAGAGGGGGATTATTATGTCAGACAAATCAAAAGAAGAAGTATTCGCGGAACGTCAGCAATCTTACAAGGAAGAGAAAAAACAAATTTTCAAGGAAGCTCAAGAAGAAGCGGCTAAAAACAAAGTAGTTGAACCGAAAAAAGAAGAAAAAGAATAGCTCAAGCATAAATAACAAAATAGGGCTGTGACATAAGTAAAAACTAAAAAATATCCGAACAAGAAAGAATAAATTCACTAAATCTAAGTGAATGTGTGACGAGGACCCAGTGGCTCTCAGAAGCAATCTTCTACTTGTTCGGATATTTTTATTGTCTTTTTTGCATTAAGGCAATTCAGTAAATTCACGGTCATTTCCGTGGAAAACAACCAGCTGTTTGACGTCAAATTCACGAAGCAAATCAGCCATTTCAGTAAATAGCAAGCGATAATCTTCTGCTACATGGGCATCGGATCCTAGGGTAAATAATTTTCCACCTAGACTTTGATACAAAGGAACTGCATAGCGGTAAAGCTCCGCATTTTGGTAATGACCAAAACTTTTGGCATTGATCTCTAGTGCCAGCTCTCGATTGATGACTTTTTTGAAGATCGCAGTCAGCTCTTTTTCAAAGTGTGTTTCCAATTCTTGAGCAGAAAAATCAAAACGACGTAGTCCATACTCAAAGTGGGTCAAGATATGTCCGTCTGGAAATTTATCAAGCACTTCTGACATTTGATCAAAGTACATCTTAGCGATTTGGAACTTGTCTTTTTTCAAAACAATGTCATCCATGTAATCGAAGGCACCATTTTGATGGATACTCAATAGTTTTAAATCGTAAGGATGTTTGGCTAAATAATCCTGAATCTCAGCTTCTTGTCCAGGCACAACACCTAACTCGATTCCTTTTAAGAATTTTGTGTCATAGTCTGCTTCTAGAACGGCGATTTTTTTGATTAGCGCCAGATAATCTGGAATATCATCTTTGAAGCCGGTGCCCGCGTTGTTCAGATCAAAATGATCAGTCGGAACAAAAACTTCCGGCTGTTGTTTCAAATAGTTCTCAAATTTTTCTTCAGAATCAAACGATAGAAAGGTATGGAAATGCTGATCATAGTACTTCATAAAGAGGCCCCCTTTTTTTGAAACAGTACCACAACTTCAATAAAAGCGCTAGTCTAAACTTCAAAGCAAACAGTCGTCAAAAGCACGGCAGATATGCTATCATTTTGATGAGGAGGGGAAAAGTATGAATGAGTATTATGAATTATCAGATGGTTTTCAGATCCCAAAAATCGGTTTTGGAACCTATAGCTTGAATGGTAGTTATGGTGTCCGAGTGATGGAGCAAGCCTTGTCTGTAGGCTATCGGCTACTAGATACCGCCTTCAATTACGAAAACGAAGGTGCTGTAGGACAGGCAATCAGAAACAGTAGTGTGCCTAGAGATCAGATCACGGTGACTTCAAAGCTGCCTGGCAGACATCATGAGTACAAAGAAGCTTTTGTTACGATCGAGGAATCAGTGATTCGGCTTGGTGTCGATTATATTGATTTGTATCTGATCCATTGGCCAAATCCTATCCAAGATCAATACGTAGAAGCATGGCGTGCATTGATTGATGCGCAAAAAGCTGGCTTGATCCGTTCGATCGGTGTCAGCAATTTTCTGCCAGAGCATATTGACCGATTGGAGCACGAGACAGGAATCCTACCGGTAATCAATCAAGTCGAACTACACCCAAACTTTAACCAAAAAACACAAAGAGAATACGATACGTCTAAGCAGATCCTGACCGAAGCTTGGAGTCCCTTAGGTCGTGCAAGAGAGATCATCAAAGACCCGGTGCTAGGTGAAATCGCGCAAAACCGTAACAAATCAATTCCACAGATCATTTTGCGCTGGAATCTTCAGCAGAATGTTCTGTCGATCCCTAAAGCATCTCATATCGCTCGTCAAAAAAACAATCTGGATGTTTTTGATTTTGAGCTGACATCAGAAGAAATGGCGCTGATCAACAGCCTGACCAAAGAAGATGGTCGAATCCAGCAACAAGACCCAGCCGTTTATGAAGAATTTTGATTGACTGATTGAAGGAGAGCCTTGCGCTCTCCTTTTTGTATAATTTTTAGCAATGAAACGATAAAAAAATAGAATAGATTAAATCATCAAAATCTGACAAAGTATCTGGAAAACATGCTATTCTTTTTTCAAAGAGGAGGAGAAACGTATGAATGAATATTATGAGCTGTCAGATGGCTTTCAAATTCCGAAGATTGGTTTCGGTACCTTTAGTATGCACGGCTCCCATTGTACAAGAGTCGTTGAGCAAGCTCTGACTACTGGTTATCGCTTGATCGACACGGCGGTTATGTATGAAAATGAAGGTGCCGTGGGTCGTGCCATCAAAAATAGCAGTGTCCCAAGAGATCAGATCACATTGACATCCAAGCTACCTGGCCGATACCATGGCTATCAGTCCGCCTTGTCGTGTATTGAAGAATCTGCTGCCCGTTTAGGTGTGGATTATCTGGATCTGTATTTGATCCACTGGCCAAATCCTAAACAAGATAAGTATGTAGAAGCTTGGCAAGCCTTAATTGATGCCCAAAAAACAGGCTTGATTCGTTCGATTGGTGTCAGCAACTTTCTACCAGAATACATTGACCGTTTGGAACAGGAAACAGGTATTCTACCGGTTGTTAACCAAGTAGAGTTACATCCTAATTTCAATCAGGAAGAACAAAGAACCTATAATGCCTCTAAAAGTATTATTACCGAAGCCTGGAGTCCACTGGGGCGTGCGATTGATATCTTAGAGCATCCTGTTTTAAAAGAGATCGCACAACGCTATAACAAATCGATTCCTCAGATCATCTTGCGCTGGGATCTGCAAATCGGTGTCGTACCAATACCAAAGGCGGCACATATTTCTCGGCAAAAAAATAATTTGGAGATTTTTGATTTTGAATTGAAGGAAGAAGACATGCAGTTGATCTTATCCTTATCAAAAGAAGACGGACGCTTGAAGCAACAGCACCCAGCAACTTTTTCAGAAGTCTAGCAAAGCTGACCTGTTTCAGGCATCTTCTGAATGAAATTTGCTTCACTACGAGAACGGCTTGCTTGAAGTCAGCCGTGGAACCGTCGTGAGCCTGTAGTCTCACGACTTTCAAGCTTCAAAGTCTCAGTAACCAATAAAAATTGGCAACTGAGACTAATTCACATTGAATTCTGAACACGGCGACAACGCAAACTGTTCTCTCCGTTATGCTAAAAACTATCCTTCAGTCCTGAGTGACTTTCATGATCAATGAGTTAGTTGTTCTTAGCGAAGCGACTTTGATTTAGAAAATACCTAGAATTGTAACTAAAAGAGTGGAAACAGGCACTCTTTTTTTATTTAGCATGGCAATTGGGGATAGTTTTCAGTATAATCAGACTAATATTGATTTTGAAAGTGGAGTGATTTTTTGTCAGAAAAACAATTGAAAAAGGAGATTTCTCTCACGGGGGCCTTGTCTACGGTAATGGGCACAGTCATTGGTGCAGGAGTTTTCTTTAAAGCGGCAGCGGTTGTCTCGCAGACACAATCTGCAGGGCTGACCCTATTTGCTTGGTTATTTGCCGGCTTCTTGACGATCTGTGGCGGTTTGACGGTAGCGGAGTTGGCGACAGCGATCCCTGAAACCGGAGGACCCATCAAATACATCGAAGTAGCCTATGGGAAATTGCCTTCCTTTTTGCTTGGTTGGGCGCAAAGTATTATTTATTTTCCAGCGAATATCGCAGCGTTAAGCATTATTTTTACCACGCAATTTTTAAATTTATTTCATCTAGATGCTCAGTGGCTGCTACCTGTGTCGATCATTACGGCCTGCAGTGTGACAGGGATCAACTTGCTGGGTACAAAGATTGCGGCAAACGTGCAGTCCTTTACACTGATCGTCAAACTGATCCCAATTTTTGTGATCATTATTGCTGGTTTACTTACACCAGGGCAGGTAGAGGTCTCCATCGTAGATCTTTCGATCGGCGGAGATAAGTCATGGGCCGCAGGTTTTAGTGCCGCCTTGCTAGCAACCTTGTTTGCTTATGATGGCTGGCTGAATGTCGGAACGGTTGCTGGAGAACTGAAGCGACCAGAAAAAGATTTGCCCAAAGCGATCATCTTTGGTTTGAGCTTCGTTACATTGATCTATTGGGTCATCAATCTAGTCTTCTTAAAGACGCTGCCGATTGAACAAATCGCAGGCAACGCCAATGCATCTGCCGATGTTGCAGGTATTTTGTTCGGGGATATTGGTGGTCGTATCGTTACGCTGGGGATTTTGATCTCTGTATACGGAGCATTGAATGGCTATACGATGACTGGGATACGCGTGCCCTATGCATTGGCAGTCAAGAATGAATTTTTGTTCAGTAAGCAAATCAAGCGTTTGTCCAAACGTACAACAGTCCCTTATGTCGCAGCTTTGGTTCAGCTAGTCATCGCCAGCTTCATGATGTCGATCGGAACCTTTGATCTGCTGACGGATATGCTCGTCTTTGTTATGTGGTTCTTCAGCTTGCTGATTTTTGCAGCCGTCTTTTTACTGCGTAAACGTCAGCCAGACATGCCAAGGCCCTACAAAGTCCTCCTTTATCCAATCACGCCACTGATTGCCATGCTTGGTGGAGGCTTCATTCTAGTGATGACAACGATCACTACACCGATCTTGGTGATGACAGGAATTGGGATCACCGCTCTAGGTATCCCTGTATTTTATTATTTGCAAGGGAAAAAATAAGAACGAAAAAGGCTCAGAATCCACGAGATTCCGAGCCTTTTACTTTAGTTGAGGATCGTTAATTGATCGATTGTCTGTTTCAAGTTTTCAGAGATTGTTTGTAGGTCACTGACATGGTTAACAAATTCCTCCATGGTTGCCAGCACTTCTTCTGAATTGGCAGAGACTTCTTGAGTACCGGCTGCATTTTCTTCCGTAGAAGCAGAGATACTTTCCAGATTTTCTAAGATCGTCCCTTGGATCGCTACAACCTGATTGGTGGATTGCTCGACTTGCTGTAGTCCATCGATCATGGCAGTGCTACGTTCAAAGACCTCTTGCGAAGAGAAGATCGCCTGATCGATCAAGCGTGTCTGGTTCTCGCTGCCTTCCAATGAACGGGAGGCTTGATCGACCATTTCTAATGATTGAGACTGAATTTTATTGATGATCGTTTCAATCTCTTTGGTCGAACTTTTACTTTGCTCAGCCAATTGGCGGATCTCAGAAGCAACGACAGCAAAACCTTTGCCAGATTCCCCTGCGCGAGCAGCTTCGATCGATGCATTCAGTGCCAGTAGGTTGGTCTGATAAGAAATATCATTGATTACATTGATGATCTGATTGATTGCTTGGATACTTTGATTCATCGCATTCATATTGCTGACAAGTGAGCTCATTTGAGACATTTCGTTTTGCCAGCTGGAATTGACCGCATTCATGACATCCATACTTTGTTGATTGATACTAGATGCTTCCTGAGAATGTTCGTTCATGGTCTCCACATTTGTCGTCAATTCTTGCACGATGTCAGACAACTGATGTAGTTGAGAGACGCTGCGTTCAGTTTCTTCGGCTTGTGTTCCTGTGACTTCAGCGATCCCAGTGATTGTTTCAGTGACCTCACCTGTCGCCGAGCTTGTTTGCTGTGACAGTTCCAAGAGAGAGTTTGACATTTCAGCCACGTTTTGACTTTCTTTTTGGATCTCTGTTACCAGCACTCCAGTTGCTTGGATCATCTCATTGTAGCTAGCAGCCATGCGGTGGATCTCTGTGCCATGGTCATTAGGATAGACATAGTTTCGAGCATTTTCCTTGAGACTCCAGAACGAAGACTTCGCTTGTTTTTTAGCGATTGGACGATAGACACCGCCTCTTAATTCGTCGAAACGTTCAACGAAGACTAAGACAATTTCTTGAACAATGTTTTTAACCAGAAAGGCAAAGCCTGTGGTCAAAATCAAGATCACCACCATGATCGTCAAAGTAGACAGTAGCATCGCCTTGGTTTCTGTTGAATATTCGTGGTCGCGTATGGTGGCAAAAGCCCAGCTCTCGTTGCCTTCTTCCCCACGATTGAAATAAATATTGGCAACCCCTTCTTCGGATGAAGCATCAAGAATACCTGTCGATGCGGGCGACTCTTTCATTTTCACAAAAATCGGATTGTCAGAAAGGTCGACACCGACACGTTCTGGATCAACATCTGCAATGATTACACCCTCAGCAGTAATCAAAGAAACATGTCCAGTACGTCCAACTGCTAGTTCCTGCAGCAATGCAGTCACATTTTCGTAAGAAATATCAGCGGTCAGAACACCCCAGTCACCGTTTTGATTGCGAACCACTTTAGAAACCGTATTGACGATTTCATTTGTCAGTATATCTTGATAGGGAATGGACCAGACGGCTTCACCGTCAGCTGTGACAGCATCTTCGAACCAAGGACGAGTGCTTGGCTTAAAGTCAGCTGGCAAGCCTTCGAGTGAAGAAGCATAACTGTCATTTGGCATGGCGAAGGTTAGAGATAACATATTGGTATCACCAACGATCACAGAATCGACGGTTTTCTGAATATCCTCCAAATCGAATTCGGTTTGAAAAGCGTCTAAGTTTGCAGCGCCGGCCAAACGAGATTCTGTGTTGGCTAATAGATTTTCTTTTTCTGTTAGAACAGCCTGTGTGCCACTTTCTTGCGCAATGATGTTGCGTTCCTCCAGTAAATTGGTTGTCGTGATGAAGGTGCTGATCAGCATCACAAGAATCGGTAATAGTACTAGTAAGATCAAAACAGAAAGAATAATTTTTGCGATACTTTTTTGTTTGGTCTGCATTCGATTTCCTCTTTTCTAAAAAATATAGTCATACCTATTATTAAAATCGTCTGGGAATGAAAAAATTTAAGTAAAATGATGAAAAAACTTGATTTTTTCAAAAAAACGCCGTTATATCAAATATGTTCTTCAATAAAAAAATGAAAAAGGATCGATTAATTCTTTGATTCACAAAACAACGGAGTATGGATAAGCTTGTGATTCAGCTTTTTAAAAAGAGGAGAGAGAAAATATAAATAAATTAGTGAAAAAAGTATCAAATAGGTGTATACTGGTTCTAATTGAGAATCATTCTTAATAAGGAGGAGTGCAAAATGGTCGTCGACTTTACAAAAACATTGTTCGAACTAGTGTCTGAATACCCAGTAATCAAAGAGTTGATGTTTGATATCGGATTTAAAGAGATCACAAAACCGGGAATGCTACAGACAGCCGGACGCTACATGACGATTCCTAAAGGAGCAAAAATGAAAAAAATTCCATTGGAGCAAGTGATTGAAGCCTTTGAAGAAAAAGGCTTTACCGTAATAGGATGCTAAAGTTACCAACGTCAAAAGAAAAATGAGGAGTGTAAATATATGGAACGTACACGCGAAGAGCGTCAACAACGAATTGTAGAGATTTTGTCTTTGCTTCATGAAGGCGGTTCTTTTGAAGAGGCGAAACAGCTGTTCAGTGAAGAATTTGACGGTGTGGATGTGACCGAAATCACCGCAGCAGAAAAAGCATTGATTCAGGGAGGGCTAGATCCTTCTGAGATCCAACGATTATGCAACATCCATGCAGCAGTTTTTAAAGGTTCGATCAACGAGATTCATCGTTCAAATCAAACTCACGGACAACCAGGACATCCCGTCCATACACTAAAGCTTGAAAATCAAGTGCTAGAATCTTTACTGACGGATGAAATTGATGGACTACTGGCAAAAATCGAAAAAGGAGATTGGCAGCCAAAAGAACGCTTGATTGCTGCATTGATTGATTTAGGCCAGATCGACAAACACTATGCGCGCAAAGAAACCTTGATTTTTGCTTATATGGAAAAATATGGCATCACTGCACCGCCGCAAGTCATGTGGGGCGTCGATGATGATATCCGAGCGATGATCAAAGATCTGTTGCAGTATACACAGCAAGAAAAAATTGCCTTTAATCCTCTAATGGAAAAATGGGAAAAAGTGAAAAATGAGATCGAGGAAATGATCTTCAAAGAAGAAGAGATCATGGTGCCAATGACGTTGGATGTCTTTACTTTAAAAGACTGGGAACAAATTGCCGCAGACAGCTTTGATATCGGCTTTGCTTATATCCCTGAGCCCTTACCGTTTAAAGCCAGTCAAGCAGATCTCGAAAAAGAGGCTGAGCGTGAGCCGCAGCGACTAGCCGCCGTTCAACAGGCTAAAGAAACAACGGAGGGCATTGCTGCCAGCTTGAATCTTGAAAAAGCCAAAGCTGCGACGGATGAAGAAATCTATGATTGGGAAGAAACACAATCAGAGGGGACAGTCGTCTTACCTACAGGGATCTTACAGCTTGAGCAGTTGGTTGCCTTATTCCAAGCGCTACCTGTAGATTTGACTTTTGTCGATGATCAGGATCGAGTGAGATTTTATTCGGAAGGCAAAGAACGGGTCTTTCCGCGGACAAAGTCAGTTATCGGAAGAGAAGTAGTCAATTGTCATCCACCAAAAAGCATGCATATCGTTCAGAAAATTTTAGATGATTTTCGCAGTGGAACAAGAAAAGCAGCTGACTTTTGGATCGATCTGGGACCAAAGAAAATCTACATTCGTTATTTTGCCTTAAAAAACAGTGAAGGACAGTATTTAGGCTGTCTCGAGGTCACTCAGGATATTACGGAGATTCAAGGAATCGAAGGACAAAATCGCTTGTTAGAAGGCTTTACACAACAATAAATAGAAAAAATACCAGGAGATAAAAATTCTCTTGGTATTTTTTTGCTTGCAATTCTTTTTTTAGAGGTATATAATCCACTTGAATAAAAGTTTAGGCAAGCCGAAACTTTTTTAAAGCCAACGTGAGAGAAATAAAGAACCGCCATTCAAATCTGTTGAGGAGATAGATGTGGTGAGAGAATCAGGAGGAAAAAACATGTTGAGATTTGATCATATTTCTGCAAGTTATGACGGAACAAACCCAGTCGTCAAAGAGGTCACTTTTACTATTGAACAACCTGCGATCGTAGGAATCATCGGTCCAAACGGTGCTGGGAAATCAACCTTTATCAAAGCAGCCTTGCAGCTGATTTCAGGAACTGGAGAAACAACGGTCGATGGGAAGCCCTTGAAGACTGTTCAAAAACAGATTGCTTATGTGGAACAGAAAACAGCGATCGATCATACATTTCCAATCACTGTCCGCGAATGCGTATCATTGGGAATTTACCCCCAGAAGAAACTTTTTCAGCGATTGACTAAAAAAGACTGGGACAAAGTCGATCAAGCCCTAGCTTTGGTAGAAATGACCGAATTCAAGGAACGCCAGATTGGTGAGCTTTCAGGAGGTCAGTTCCAGCGAGTGTTGATTGCCCGAACTTTCGTACAGGAAGCGTCCATGATTTTTCTGGATGAACCGTTTGTTGGTATCGACGCGACCAGTGAAGGAATCATTATGCAGCTTTTACAACAATTAAAAAAAGCCGGAAAAACTATTTTTATTGTGCATCATGATTTGAGCAAGGTAGAGGAATACTTTGATGAGCTGGTTATCTTGAATAAAGAATTGATTGCGCAAGGAAAGACGAAAGAAGTTTTCAATGAAAAAAATTTGGTTGCTGCTTTTGGAGAAAGTATTTTTGTGAGAGGAGGACATTCAGATGCTGAGTAATTTTATTGAGGGTTTGTTGAATTATCATTTTTTACAAAACGCACTGATCACCTCCGTTGCGATCGGAATCGTAGCCGGTGCGATCGGCTGCTTCATTATTTTGCGAGGCATGTCCTTGATGGGTGACGCGATCTCCCACGCAGTTTTGCCAGGGGTGGCTCTCTCCTATATCTTGGGCATCCATTTCTTTATTGGAGCGATTCTTTTTGGTTTGTTGGCGTCCGTATTGATCACCTATATTTCGCAAAACAGTGTCATTAAAAGTGATACCGCGATCGGGATCACCTTCAGTTCCTTTCTGGCACTAGGGGTCATTTTGATCGGTGTTGCCAACAGCTCCACCGACTTGTTCCATATTTTGTTTGGGAATGTATTGGCGGTACAAGATGTGGATAAATGGATCACGCTTGCCATCGCATGTTTGGTGTTGCTCTTGATTGTGTTGTTTTTCCGTCCTTTACTGATCACTTCTTTTGACCCAATGATGGCCAAGGCTTTTGGGATGAAGGTCGGACGTTATCATTATTTGTTGATGATGCTGTTGACTTTAGTTGCTGTAACGGCGATGCAAAGTGTTGGGACGATTCTAGTAGTGGCGATGCTGATCACACCTGCGGCAACCGCCTATCTATTTACGAAACGCTTAAGTCACATGATGCTACTTTCTGCAACTTTAGGCGGTCTGTCTTCTGTGATCGGTTTGTTTATTGGGTACAGCTTCAATATCGCTGCTGGTTCCAGTATTGTACTGACAGCTGCCGTTCTGTTTATTTTAGGTTTTCTTTTGTCCCCTAAACAGCGTGCTCGTCATGGGAACAAGGGCTGGATCATTGCTGCTGCCGTCCTTGGATTGACAGCAGGAGGGATCGCACTTTATGCCAATACTCACACAGCAAAAGAAGACAATGACAAGCTCAATATAGTTGTTACCAATTCGATCTTAAAAGATATTACGGAGCAAATTACCGGTGATGCGATCAATTTACACAGTATTGTGCCGGTTGGAAAAGATCCTCACGAGTATGAACCACTACCTGAAGATGTCCAAAAATCGACCGACGCTGATCTACTCTTCTATAATGGACTGAACCTAGAGACAGGTGGAAATGCCTGGTTCACCAAACTGATGAACAATGCCGATAAAGTAGTCAATGAAGATTATTTTGCAGTGAGTGACGGTGTTGAAGTCCTTTATCTGGAACAGGAAGAGGCGGGGAAAGAAGATCCTCATGCATGGCTCGATTTAGAAAATGGAATGATCTATGCAAAAAATATCGCCAAGCATCTGATCGAAAAGGATCCAGAGAATGCCCAGATCTATCAGGAAAATCTCGAGGATTATCTGACACTGCTCGGCGAACTGGATCAGGAAGCGAAAGTCAAATTTGATTCGATCCCGGAAGAAAAGAAACTGATCGTCACCAGTGAAGGAAGCTTCAAGTATTTCTCCAAAGCCTATGGAATCCCATCTGCTTATATTTGGGAAATCAATACGGAGGAAGAAGGGACGCCTGATCAGATCCGTTCACTAGTAGAGCAATTGAAAGCATCTGAGGTCACGGCAGTTTTTGTGGAAAGCAGTATCAATCCTAAACCGATGCAAAGTGTATCAAAAGATGCAGGAATCCCGATCTATGCTGAGATTTTTACTGATTCCGTTGCTGAAAAAGGCAATGACGGTGACAGTTATTACGCAATGATGAAATGGAATCTGGACAAAATCTACGAAGGATTGTCACAATAACAAATAAGAAGCAGCTACTGATCAATCGTCAGCAGCTGCTTCTTGCGTTTCTTTCGCTAAATGATAATAAATGATCTCAGGAGGAGCACCCAGCCGTATTGGCAAGCCGGATGTCCCTAAACCATTCGAGATGGAAAGCAGTGTTTTTTCCTTTAATAAATACATACCATGTGTATATTTGGTGGCTCCGTCGTGTTTAAGATGAATAAACGGCAGTCGCACCTGACCACCGTGACTGTGCCCAGACAAGACCAAATTATAGTTTTCGATCTGATCGATGGCTTGGACAGCATCCGGTTCATGTAACAGAAGTAAATGCCATTCTGCTAGCGTAGGTTCATAATCGAAATGAGGTTCTCCTCTCAAGCAGTCATCAATACCTGTGACGTTGATCGAGATCTTGTCGTTAGCTCCAAAAAGCTCTTCGTTTTTCAATAAAGTAAATCCAGATTCTTTGAACACTTCTTGAACAAAATAATGGCCGTCTTCTAAGTAGTCGTGATTTCCTAAAATAGCGATCTTTCCCATTGGAGCAGATAGACGGGTCAATTTTTCAATCAGACGCTGCGAATATCGATGGGGCCATTTTTTATAATTGTTTACTAGATCGCCAGTAAAGACGATCAAATCAGGAGAATTTTGTAAAATAGATTTGATAACAGGGTTAAAGTGAAGCGGTTGGTAACTATTGGAAAAATGCGTATCGCTGATGTGAGCGACCACAATGTTGGTCTGTTCTTGGTAGAGATCATAGGCTTTGGAGATATCAAGGATCTCTAGGTTGTTTTTACGAATAAAGTAATGCTTTTGTTTTAATCGACGAGGTTCAATGAAGACCATGTAGAATAAAAGAGAAGCAAGGAAAGCTGCTATTCCATAGATAAAATACATTCTCAGGTCTCCTTTGTCAAATTTAGTCAATACATATATAGAATAGAGGAATAACCGAAAAAAAGCAATCGAACAAAAAGTAAAAAATGAGTAAAACAACATCTGTGATTACATTTGATAGTCAGTTTTAGCTCACAACGCTTCACTGCGAGAATGTCTTGCTTAAAGTCAACCGTGGAACCATCGTGAGCCTGTCGTCTCACGACTTTCAAGCTTCAAAGTCTCAGTAACCAATAGAAATTGGCAACTGAGACTAATTCACATTGAATTCTAAACATGGTGACAACGCAAGCCTTTCTCTCCGTTGCGCAAAAGGACCTCTTTCACTCAAATGTAGCTTGTGTAAGGAGTATCCTTTTCTTTTTTTGCTTAGAAAAAGAATCAGCGTCATCATGACGAAGTGAATGACTAGGACCGGTTTGCTTTATTGTCTACCAAAAAACAACGACATCTAAAAAACGTCCCTCTCAAAAGTGCCAAGGCATTTTTCGAAGGACGGGGGAAGTGAAGATTATTTTCTCTTTCTGAATCGTTTCTTTCCGATTCTTTTGGTAGGGATCAAAAGAAGCAGGCAATCATAAGGCAGACTGATCAGCGACCAAGCGAGTGCTTTGCTGGAAGGCTGTTCTTGATAAATGTTCAGAAACAGTAGATGCAACAGAATCAAGCCAACAAACATCGCAAGCAGCAAAACCCATCTTTGGTCGAAGGGAGAGAACTGCAATAGCTTAAGCGACAAGGGATACAAATAAAAGAATACCCCAGCCAAGCCAAAGCGCCAGTTGCGTGTCAGTTGATACAAACTAAGTAAGAAAAACAAGGCAGATAGGAGAATACCTAAGGGTGGAAACAAACCAACTAAAAAAGAATAGCAGAGGCCGAACAGGTTCATTCCTGGTCCTTTAACAAGGGCGGCGATCAATGTGAAGGCCAAAAGTAAGAATAATTGCTGAGAGAAACTTGCGACAGTCAATAGACCGAAGACCAGTAGTAACAGCCAATGGGTTAGAGTGTGGGTTTGATTTTTTTCATTCGGGCTTTGTCTTTGTCGCATCCATTCGGCCATCTCTGGAAAATCACGGCGAAAAGTTTGCGAATCGGCACATGAATCCTTTTTATGTGTCGAATAGTAGCGATATTGTGAACGCAGACGTTCCATCTTGTCCCCTCCTCATTTTTTTTAACCATCCCAGTCGCTTTTGTGTGCGAATAGCTTTGCTTAATGTCAACAGTGGACCTTTGTGTGCTAGTCGTCCGAATAAAAAGCAACTGGAAATGGGAACTTTCTTTCTTCTTATTATAAAAAAGAAGATCAGATTCGGTATCCAACTAGAGACGGATGTTTTTCTAGGACTTTAGCTGAAGAAAAACGAGTCTCCTCGTTTATGATTTATCAAAAATGTGCTATTGTAAACAAGAGAATTAGGAGGAATGGACCCATGATTTTTGATTCGCATACACATTTGAATGCAGAACAATTTAATGAAGAGATACCAGAAACGATCGCACGCGCCAAAGAGTTGGGTGTGACAGAGATGGCGGTGGTTGGTTTTGACTACCCAACCATTGAAAAATCACTGGAATTGAGTCGGACGTATGAGTCGATCTACAGTATCATCGGTTGGCATCCAACTGAGGCTGGCAGCTATGATCAGGAGGTAGAAAATTACCTACAAAAGAAATTAACTGAACCTAAAGTCGTGACTTATGGAGAAATCGGCTTGGATTATCATTGGATGGAAGATCCTAAAGACGTCCAGGAGAAAGTTTTCCGACGTCAGATCGCGATCGCTCGAGAGCATGGATTACCTATCAGTATTCATATGCGAGATGCAATTGAGGATACTTACCGAATATTGAAGGATGAAGAGGTTCGCGATATTGGCGGGATCATGCATAGCTTCAGTGGCGATGCAGAGTGGGCGAAGAAATTTTTGGATTTGGGGATGCACATTTCGTTCAGCGGTGTGGTGACCTTCAAAAAAGCTCTTGATGTCCAAGAAGCAGCCCAAATCGTCCCTCTTGATCGGCTATTAGTTGAGACCGATGCACCTTATCTGGCACCGATGCCTTACAGAGGCAAACGAAACGAGCCGGGATATACACGATATGTCGTAGAGAAAATTGCCGAACTAAGAGAGCTTTCATTTGAAGAAGTAGCCAAACAAACGACCGTCAATGCCCGTCGTTTGTTCCGGATCGATCAATGAGCAAATTATCGATTGAAGAAATTATCGTCGTCGAAGGCAAAGACGATACGCGAAGGATTCAGGAAGTAGTCAATGCGGACACCATCGAAACGATCGGGTCAGCAATCAATGAAGAGATTTTGACACAGATCGAACACGCACAGGAAATGCGAGGAGTGATCGTTTTTACCGATCCAGATTTTTCAGGAGAAAAAATCAGAAAAACGATCATGGAAGTCGTTCCTGATGCGAAACATGCGTTTCTACCTAGAAGTCAAGCGCAAAGCAAGCGCAAAGGAGCCAGTCTAGGTGTCGAGCATGCCAGTGATGAAGCGATCCTTGAAGCTCTGCGTAAAGTAGTGACTTCCGCAGTCAGCCAGCAAACATCGATCGATCGTCAGCAACTATTAGAATATGGCTTGATTGCTGGTCCACAAGCCAAGGAACGCCGAGAAAAATTAGGCGACGAGCTGAGGATTGGTTATACGAACGGCAAACAGCTACCGAAACGCTTGGCGATGTTTAGAATTACTGAAGAAGAATTGCAAGCAGCAATGAAAAAAGTGGAGGAAACAATGTGAACGAAAAAAGAGAGATAGCCGTCCCTTCAAGAACCAAAGAGATTCTTGCCAAACACGGTTTTACTTTTAAGAAAAGCTTAGGACAGAATTTTTTGACTGAACCCAATATTTTACGGAAAATCGTGGAAACAGCAGAGATCACGGAGCAGACCAATGTGATCGAAGTCGGTCCGGGGATCGGAGCTTTGACAGAGCATTTGGCAAAGAATGCTCGTCAGGTGCTGGCCTTTGAGATCGACGATCGTCTAATTCCGGTGCTAGAGGATACCTTGCAAGACTATCCGAATGTATCGGTTGTCCATCAGGATGTGTTGCAGGCGAACTTGCCACAGATCACCAGCGAGATTTTTGAGGAAGAATTACCGATCAAAGTAGTTGCAAACCTGCCTTACTATATCACCACACCAATTATGATGTATTTTCTGTCATCAGGATTGCCGGTGGCTGAAATGATCGTCATGATGCAAAGGGAAGTGGCTGACCGTATTTCTGCCAAACCAGGAACCAAAGCGTATGGTTCACTATCGATTGCAGTTCAGTATCACATGGAAGCCAAGCTAGCGTTTATTGTACCGAAAACGGTCTTTGTTCCGCAGCCTAATGTCGACTCAGCCATTTTAAAATTGACTCGTCGTCAAACACCGGCTGTTTCCATGTCGAATGAAAAGGAATTTTTCAAGCTGACCAAAGCTGCCTTCCAGCTACGTCGTAAGACCCTTTGGAATAACTTGCAGAACAGTTATGGAAAAGATGAAGCAACCAAAGCCTGGTTGAGAGCCAGCTTAGAAACAGCGGCGATCGAACCTTCCCGTCGTGGAGAAACCTTGTCTTTAGAAGAGTTTGCTGCTTTGAGCAATGCTATGGAAGCGGGGAAACAAGGTTAATATGTCTCAAAACTATTATGATGATCCCATCTTTTTTGAAAAGTACAGTCAGATGTCCCGCAGTGTGAAAGGCTTGGAAGGTGCTGGAGAATGGCAGACACTGGAACGCTGACTTCCTGAATTTAATGGTAGGAACGTACTAGATTTAGGCTGTGGCTATGGTTGGCACTGTATCTATGCGGCGGAACATGGCGCAAACAAAGTGGTAGGTATCGACATTTCCGAAAAAATGTTAGCAGTCGCCCGTGAAAAAACGACAACAGAAACAGTCGAATACCGTCGAGGGGATCTTTCGGAATTCGAAGCGACTGACGCGTCCTTCGACATCGTATTAAGTTCTCTAGCGTTGCATTATCTTCCGGACTTCAAAAAAATTGCTGAAAAAGTGTTTCGAGCATTAAAGTCGGGAGGTCACTTTGTTTTTTCTGTTGAGCATCCGGTCTTTACGGCAGAAGGCTCTCAGGAATGGCAATATGACGCGGAGGGAAAGATCCAGTATTTTCCTGTTGACCGCTACTTTGATGAAGGCCAACGAACAACGAATTTTCTGGGAGAAAGTGTCACCAAATATCATCGAACATTAACAACGTATCTGGATGATCTACTGACATCTGGTTTTCTCATCGAACGAATCGTTGAACCGATGCCCTCAGAAGCAATGCTGTCGCTTCCAGGGATGCAAGATGAGCTTCGTCGACCGATGATGCTGATCATTCGAGCAAAAAAACAATAAAAATCCTGTTGTACATTATCCAGACCTACTTGATGAGGTCTGGCAGAGTACAACAGGATTTTTTTATTGATCCAGTAATCGGTCTGCTTGGTCTTCGATCATCTGGAGATCACTGTTAGGAAGGGAAGCACAGATCTGGATGACTTTTTCTTCTGGAAAATCATCCTCTGAAAGATCGACCGTACTGATGATCAGATCCGCTTCTTGAGGAGAAGCGACAAAGTCCACCATGTATTTTGACAAACGGTAATTGATTCTTTTTTGCACAAATGATTGATGCAGCTTCATCACATCTGAGTGGACAAAGAGCTTGATCCGCGGATTAAAGACCGTTAAGTCTAAATAAGCGATCCAATTGAACATAGCGATTGCTCGCAGATAGGCCGAATTTGCGAAAACCTCTGATTGTTGACTGAGAGATTCCCAGAAGGTCTCGAAATGAATCAAATAATCTCGGAAATCTTTTTCGAAATAGCCTAGCGAATACATGCCGACCATATCTAAAAGCATCGGGCTTAAACTCAGAATGTCATTGAATTGTAACTGACGATCCAAACCTTGTCCAAGCCGTGGTCGTTTTTCTAGTGACAAAGAAGCAATTTGTGCATCAAAGGTGTTCAACCATATTTGAACTTCTTTCTCAAAAATATAGGTCGTTTTCTTTTGTAAAAAAATAGGGTCAGAGGAAATGTTGATCGTGTACATGACTAGCAGGAATACTTGCCAGTCAGACTCGGTCCAATTGGCTAAGAAATCGGGCTTCTCAATAAATTCATAATCGTCTACATGTTTCAGCGATGGATCGTCAGGCTCCGCAGAGTAACCGTTTTCGACCCTTTGACAAAAGATATGAACAAATAAATAAGCATCCGAAAGTGTTCGTCGATAGTTCTCTAATTTCAAGTAATCAACGAGCTGTTTCGCCAATGGAAGATAAGGCGCTTCTTTAGAATACCAAGGCAATCTTTCCAAATCTTTGTGAACACTGTGGAAGTACAGTTGATAGAGCAGTCGAATCCTGCTTTCAGGACCTTTCAAGCTCATGTGTTCAGACAACGTGATATGCAGATCGTAGTCATTCAACACAAGGTTCAACTGCTTCAATTTTCTGGACAAGGTAGATTTAGAAATATAATGTTCTTCGCAAAAGTCGGCCGTCAGCACCTCTTTGTCTAAAAAAAGTTTGCAGATGATATCGTAAGACATACTTTTGGTAAACAGATTTTCTATCAGTCGTTGAATATTGACACCTCTGCGGATCAGCTTGATCCCATCTCTTTTGGTGATCTGAAATTCAGCTTCTTCCGGTGTATAAAGCTCCTCAAAATCAGCCTGCAGTTCCAAACAAGTGTTTCGAATCATACTGCGGCTGTAACTTTCGAATTCCTGACAAATCTGTTCGGTAGAGATATAGTCGACATGATTATTGAGCAACTCGATGATTTTGGTTTTTAAAAAGAGATTCGTCTTTAGTCTCTCCATCTTTTGTTGCTGAATAGCAAACATTCAGAAGCTTAGTTCATCTCGGAATGTTTCCTCAGCAATACCTCCTTTGGTTTCTAGATATCTGTATCTTTACTTTTCACAATGGAGCCATTTCTCACTCTTATTTTACCATAAAAATGAGAATACCATGAATGATAAGTGTCAAAAACACGAAAACATAATTCACAAAAATGAAGTGACTTCTTTTATTAAAAGGACGTATATTTGTAGTAATAACAGTGAAATTTGGTTATTTCACCAAAAAGGTTATAAAAAAGAGTTGGAAAAAAAGAGTCTTGACGGTCGTTTCTAAATGAGGGGATGATGAGAAAATGAAATCAATGAAAAGAGAACTAGGGACTGAGCGAAATCTGGCTCCGTTACCCTCTGTCCATGATAAGCCATCTGTCGTGAAACTTGTATTCAATCGTCTGTTTATCTTGATAACCATCAGTTTTTGGCTACTGTATGTCACCTCTACGATTTTCAATTACTGGACTTTTGAAGTCTATACTTTTCAACGAACCGTTGAATTAGCGTTATATATCGTGATCGTCACGATGTTGAATTTCTCTGCACTGATGTATTTGATTTCCCGAGGCGGTGCGCTGCAAAGATTCAAAAAGCATGATCGGGTCCCTCGAGAGCTGTTAGATGCCCATTTTTCCGACCATCAGCCAACGATCACCGTCCTTGTACCTTCTTACGATGAGGAGGTTTCCGTCATTCGCAAGACACTTCTTTCCGCTGCACTGCAAGAATATCCTAATATAAAAGTCGTACTGCTCTTAGACGACAAACCGATCCAAACTGATCCTGAAGCTAGAAGCAAATTGTATGCGACCAAAGCTTTGTCCAGTGAGATCATGCAATTTCTAAAAATACCTAAAGAACACACCAAACGAGCGATGCATGCGTTTGAAGACCGAAAACATTCGATGGGAGAAGTATCCGGCGAGGCTTTGATGGATCTTTCCAAGGAATATAAATGGGCAGTGGACTGGCTGAATCAGGCAGCTGCAAACGAAGTCCACGAAGACCATGTCGATGACTTTTTTATCAATCAAGTGTATCGGGAGCTGGCAGGAGAGTTGTTGCTGATCTCTGAAGCATTGGAGAAAGCCGCATGTCAAGGCTCTACCATCACCTGTGAACGAGCAAGTCAGCTTTATCGCCGCCTGAACTGGATCTTTACGGCAGAGGTCGATTTCTTTCAAAGAAAACAATACGTTTCGCTTTCTCATGAAGCCAACAAAGCCATGAATTTAAATTCCTATATCGACTTGATGGGTGGTCAATATAAAATCAGTCGAATTCCTTCCGGTGAGGTATTGATTCCTACAAAAACAGCACAGGAAGCGAATCTGATCATTCCAGACAGCGAATTTTTACTGACCTTGGATGCAGATTCTATTTTACTCAGAGAGTATTGCTTGCGATTGGTTTATTTATTACAACAACCGGAGAACGAAAAAGTCGCTGTTACCCAGACGCCGTATTCTTCTTTTAGAGGCACGCCAACACGTATTGAGCGAATCGCCGGTGCAACCACCGACATCCAGCATATCCTGCATCAGGGAACGACCCATTATGGAGCAACCTTCTGGGTTGGAGCAAATGCAGTCATCCGCAAAGCAGCCTTGGAGGATATCGCAGAGATCGAATGGGTGAATGGTTTTAGTATTCGCCGTTTTATCCAAGACCGGACAGTGATTGAAGACACGGAATCCAGCATCGATTTAGAAAAACATGGCTGGCAGCTGGTCAACTATCCAGAACGTCTGAGCTACAGTGCGACACCGCCAGATTTCGGTTCACTGATCATTCAGCGTCGTCGCTGGGCCAATGGTGGCTTGTTGATCCTACCAAAGATGTTTGCTACGATGCGCCAAAGAAAAAAAGAAGGCACTCCGATCAAATGGATCGAATTTTTCCTACGTTTGAACTATATGGCATCGATCACCTGGGCGAGCTTTGGCTTAATTTTACTTTTAGCGTATCCTTTCGATAAAAAGCTTTCGAGTATTCTTTTATTTATTTCCGCGATTCCGTATTTTTCGGCAATGGCGAGTGATTTGAAATACTCTCGCTACAAACGCAGTGATATCTTTCGTATTTATGGTTTTAATTTGATTTTATTAGTCGTCAATCTGGCAGGAGTTTTAAAATCGATCCAGCAGTCATTTTCCGGACATAAGATTCCCTTTGCCAGAACACCTAAAGTCAATGATCGAACCGGTTCGCCAACTATCTACCTGCTGGCACCACTGGTAATCATCCTCTTCTCGATCTTCACTGGCTATCATGCGTACTTGAAGGAAAGCTGGGGAAATGTGATGTTTGCCGTACTGAACACGATCACAACCTTGTGGGCATTGGTGGCTTATGTGGGTATCGGACATCTGATCGTTGATATCAGTCATAACTTTTTCAACTGGCTGTTTGTAGAAGTCAAAACAGAAAAAGCAGCCGATGCACAAACAGACGAAGCAGCCGACTGGGAATCTGTCTTGTATTATGGCAGACCAAGCGGTGAGATCCCTCTAGGCGTACGGATGCAGCATACAGAAGAACAACTAGCACAGGACCAATTGTATGATGCTCAAGTCAATACAATGAAGAGGTGAGCTCGCGATGTCAAAAGCTACCAATAAGAAGAAAAATAAGCAAAAAAAGCGAAAATTGTCTATTCCTAGACTGCTTTTACTGTTGCTGATCATTGGCTCCAGTGGGATATTGTTCAGCTTTCGAACAAAGGTGATCGCAAAATTTGAAAAATCCGAACATGAATCCTGGTATGCTGCCTACGTGGATGCAACTGTCACGCCTCAATTTGACTTTGAAAAGTTTGATGAGAATGTCGTACTTTCATTTATCGTTGCTTCGAATGACGATCAGTCAGAACCCAGCTGGGGCGGCTATTACACTATGGAGCAGGCAGGAATCTCTTTGGAATTGGACCGTAAGATCGCCCGTCTTCGTCAAAAAGGCGGCGATGTGATCGTTTCGTTTGGCGGACTCTTGAATGACGAGATTGCTTTGCGCTATAAAAATGAACCCGAAGAACTAGCAAAAATGTATGAGAAAGTTGTTGAACGTTATGATCTCAACACGATCGATCTTGACTTGGAAAATGAAGGGCTGTTAGACAGGACAGCGGGTAAAACCCGTGCAGAAGCCATTCAACTGTTGCAGGAAAAGAGAAGAGAAGCTGGCAAGGAATTGGCGGTATGGGTGACCTTGCCGGTGGTGTACAACGGACTGACAGCAGAAGGCACCGATGCCGTACAGGAGATTTTAGCAGCCGGCGTGGATCTGGCCGGTGTCAATTTGATGACGATGAACTTTGGTGCCAGCCGAAATACCAATCAATCGATGGCTAAAAATGCCATCAACTCATTAAAAAAGACTCACGGTCAGCTAAGGATTCTTTATGAACGCCAGGAAATTTTTCTAAGTGATGCCGTTCTTTGGTCGAAGCTCGGTGCGACCCCTATGATCGGACAAAACGATGTTGGCGATGAGGTTTTTACATTGGAAGACGCTCGTGAATTGAATGAATTTGCCCAAGAGATCCAGCTAGGACGGATGTCTCTCTGGTCAGCCAATCGAGATCGAAAATCCAATCCAGATTATATCAATACGGGCTCTGTTTCAGATTACTACAGTGGCGTTGAACAGAAGGATCAGGAATTCGGGACGATTCTTTCAGAAGGCTTGAACGGAGCAATCGTTGAAAATGCTAAGATCGAGACTGCTTCCGATGTTTCCGAAGAAGAATTGAAAAAAGAAGATGATCCGGAAACCAGTCCCTACGAGATTTGGAACAAGGATAAAACCTATATTGCCAACACTAAAGTGGTTTGGCGTCGTAATGTGTATCAGTCGAAATGGTGGACAAAGGGGGACGCACCAGACAGTCCGATCCTGCAGATCGAGGATGCTCCTTGGGAATTGATTGGTCCGGTATTGCCAGGTGAAAAACCGATTCCGCAAATTTATCTGCCTAAAGGAACATATCCTGAATGGAAAAAAGGTGAGGTCTACATTGAAGGAGACCGTGTGATGGTAGGAGACAATACCTATGAAGCTAAATGGTGGACAGAAAATGAAAATCCACAGGCTGCGGCATTGGATGATCCAGGTTTTCCGTGGCGAGTAGTTACGCAGGAAGAAGTTAGAGAAATACTTGAGGAAGAAAAGAGACAAGAGGCTGAGTGATTTAAGCCTCTTTTTTTCTGTTAGTGCGCTACTACTTGTTAAATCAATGAATATGATTAGTGATTTGCGAGTGATTCGACCTCGTTTCACTTCACTGCGAGAAGGGCTTGCTTCAGGTCAACCGTGGAACCAACGTGAGCCTGTAGTCTCACGTCTTTCAAGCTTCAAAGGCTCAATAGCCAATAAAATTGGCAACTGAGCCTAATTCACATTGAATTCTAAACACGGTGACAACACAAGCCCTTCTCTCCGTTACGTTAAAGGCTTTCTTTCAATCAAGTATCGTTTTCTGTTTTTTATAGTGAAATGAAGTAACAAAGCTACGAAGACAAGGTGCCCCAAAACTGATTTGAATGACGGATTTCTTCGAGGGTAAGTATCATTTCTTCATTTTCTAAATTAATAGGAGGGTGTAAATGAAGGGGATATCTCAGCTGACCGGAAGTAAGTGGTCTCGCAGTGTAGTGTATCAAGCAAAGACTACTTGCTAATTTGAATTGATCTAAGCGTCCATTTTTTTTTAAGGATGTGTCTTGACACATCGACACTTTATCGGTAGAATGAACTCAGTTTGAAGTGTCTTGACACATTTGGAGGAGAAAAAAATGAAAAGAAATTCTGTTAGACAATTGACGATTGCTGCATTATTGATTGCAATGGGAGTCGTTATTCCGATGGTTATGCCGCGCATCGTGATCGGACCAGCATCATTTACCTTGGCAAGTCATGTCCCATTATTTGTAGCGATGTTTTTCTCGCCTAAGATTGCGATTGCTGTAGCATTGGGAACGGCCTTTGGTTTTGTCATGACCGCACCTTTTATTATTGCACTGCGGGCTTTGTCCCACATCGTTTTTGCCTACATTGGCGCGAAATATTTACAAAAGCATCCAGAAATCATTTTGAGCAAAGGGAAATTTCAGCTTTATAACTTATGGATCGGCGTGATCCATTCAGTCGTGGAAATGATCGTAGTGGCACTGTTTTTCCTATGGGGCAACACCGCCGGCACCAACTATGAAGGAAACTTCTTTGTCTTCTTATTTGGATTTATGGGCATCGGCGGACTGATTCACAGCATGATCGATTACAATATCGCTTATTTCGTCAGCAACGCCCTCAGCAAAGTCTTCGAAGTACCAATATTTTCCAAAGCCAGAGAAAAATAAATCAACAGAATTTTTTGAGTAGCTGTTGTGTTTCGTTGAGTAAGAAAATCTGCATTAGATATGCTGAGAAAAAATTCCTTATAATATAAGAAATTGTGAGTACTTAGAAGAGCTAACAGAAAAGCCCCAGTAGACAGCAGAAGAACATTTGCTGTCTACTAGGGATAATTTATTTTCTCACAACTAAGTCTGATGTTTTTCTTTTTGTATAGAGTCATTTGTACAAGCCAAAAAGCTGGAGAGAACCCCATAGGAAATTTCTCGTCGTGCCTTTGAGGAGCTTGGATGAATTATTCTGAGTTAGTGGGAACCACTTACTCAGAGTTTGAACGCCAACAGTCAGAAGACTTTGCAAAAGGCTTCTGGCGGTCCGGCACCACGAGAATGATTTCCGAAGGGGATTCTCGGAAGCTGGCTCATCAACTCAAAGCGGTCTTGCACAATGAGGAAATTTTTCTGGACAGCCAGTAAGGAAGTTTCATAAGCTGCTACAAGATCTATGGGAAACCGTAATCTTCGCAATAAAAAAACAATGAGGAACTTTTTTTGATTGTATATATGCAAGACCTGTGCTATATTCAGAACGTAGACAAACCGTCTATAAATAAATCAGAGTAGGAAACAGAGCGTTAAGTGCTGAAGGGATGGGATGTTGCCTTTTGGACGAAGGATGAAAATCCGCGGTTTTGTTTTCGCATTCGCTGCATATTTATGTGTAGCAGCTCTATAAGGAGATGCTAGAAATGAAAAGAAAAATCAATGCACACATGCTGACAACCATGGCATTACTGGTTGCCTTGATGGTCGTTTTGACACGGATCTTAGGAATTGAAACACAATTCATTCGTATTTCATTTACCTTTGTACCAAAAATGATCATGGCCATGTTGTTTGGTCCATTTTGGACTGGGATCGGTGCCGCTCTTGCGGATGTAATCGGGATCACGATGTTTCCTAAAGCAGCCCCATTTTTCCCGGGATTTACATTGAATGCCTTTTTAGGAGGACTGATCTATGGGTATTTCTTCTATAAAAAAGAAATAACATGGAAAAATGCGATTTTATGTACACTGGTTACATCGCTTGTGATCAATTTATTCTTAACACCATTATGGCTTGCGATCATGTACAATGTACCACTGAACAGCTGGATCATCTGGGGTCCACGCTTGGTGAAGGAAGCGGTCATGTTGCCGATTCATTCGATTCTGTTCTATGTGGTGGGACGTGCGATGCCAATGAAACATTTGACCAAAAATCTAAAAATGTCTGTTTAAACAAATAAATAAATCAAACATCCAATAAGGAGTCCATCGAATGACTGATGGACTCCTTTTTTATGATTACAATTCGTCTCGATTTGTTGCGACTTTCCCTAAAATGATCGGCAGATTGCCATTCCGAACTCGAATGGCGTCAATCAACTCTTTTTCCTGATGAGCATCCTTTAACTGTAAAACATATCTTAGCTCATACAAACTGCCCATGGTCGTTGTTCGCACTGAATCCAGCCGACTGCTGTAGGCATAGGTCTCAAAAATATCAGTGAATAGATCTGGATAATCCAAATCTTCGGGGATCGTGATCTTCAATTCACGCTCGGTCGTTTTTTGATTCCCAAAAGAGGTTCGGTAAACCAAAGCCGAGAAACCAGCGACGATCACGGAAAAGACGAGAATATAGGAAACATAGCCCATGCCTGTAGCCAGACCGATCCCCATCGACCAAAAGATGCTGGTGATCTCACGGGCACCCCCGGCAACAGAACGGAAACGAATCAGACTAAAAGCACCCATGACGGCGATCCCAGTACCGAGATTACCATTGACCAGCATGATCACAGACTGAACGAGCACCGGCAGAATCGCCAAAGTGATCACAAAATTTTTCGTGTAGACATTGCGATACATATGAATGATAGCTACCAGTAAACCTAAAACAATGGACACTGCCATACAAATCAGCAACTCGGTCAACTGGATCGAAGTAGCACCTTCAGTAAATAAACTAGACAACATAGAACAATTCCTCCTTGAATAAATGACGTTGATAGGTTTGAGCATATTTTGAAAAACTGCCCTTTTGGATCTGATAGTTGCTTAACAATTCGACAAACCATAAAGGATAAGCACCGATTGCTTTGACTTCCATCAATACCCCAAGCTCCGGAGCAACCAGCTCTCCGCGTGCAGCTGCGACTCGTGTATCTTCCGCTTGGTAACGGATATTTTGATCAAAAGTAATCCGAAAATCCTCGTCTGCTTCACAGAAAAATGACAAGCGATCGTAGGAGATCAAGACTTTGGGTGTCAGATCGGGATGTTTCAAAAATAACCAAGTAATCTCTTGTCCGATCTGGGTGTGCTTGAGTGCTTCTGGCAATTGTCCGGTTTTTTCCCAAATCTGATATTCTGGAAAAGTGATCGGCAAGCGACGTTTGTAAACGATCCCCTTGACCTTTTTTTTGATTTCCAGAAAGACCAGACTGTCTGATTCCGGGGTGCCGTAACAGCGGATCCGAAATTTTTCCTTGTATTTTGGTTTGTCCATTGAATGACGGATGAATCGGTAGTCTGTTGTATCATAGTAAAGCGAACGAATTGTATGTAGTCCGTACTGATCCAAAGTCATATAAGTCTGCAGCTCTTCTAGAAAAGCAGTGAATTGCTGCTGAGTGAGTAAATATTTGCTTTCTTTTCGTTGAAACACATTTTTTAATTTCATGTGAGTGTCCTCCTGTTTGATTGGTATGGCTAAAGAATACGCAGTGAACCTTAAAGTTAGCTTAATGAATCGAAAAAAGTTTTTTACCCAAAGAATGAGTTTTGGATCAACACATGAAAAGATAAGTTAAGGTTTCTTTAAGGGAAAAATGGTATGATACTGCTAAAGAAGGTGAGACAATGATTAAATTTTTACTGATTGAAGACGATGCTGTCCTCTCAGATACGATCAAAGAAATCGTCTCTGAATTAGGCGAGGTCACCCAAATATATGAAGGCAGTGAAGGCCTGTATGAAGCAGAATCAGGAATCTATGACTTAGTGATCCTTGATTTGATGTTGCCTCAGATGAATGGTTATCAAGTACTGGAAGAGCTAAGAAAACAAGCACAAACACCGGTCCTGATCCTGACCGCAAAAGATGGACTGGAGGATAAGATCACTGGTTTTGAGAAAGGAGCCGATGATTATCTGACCAAGCCCTTTTACCGTGAAGAACTGTTGATGCGGATCAAAGCCTTGCTCAAACGTTCGTTAGGGTTGTTTGACGAAAAAAATCTAACTTATAAAACGATTGATTGTCATCTAGCTTCTAAAGAAGTCTATTTTGGTCAAGAGCTTTTGCCAATTCAAGGGAGAGAATTTGATCTGCTGACTTATTTTTTACAAAATCAGGGAATGATTCTAACCAAGGAACAAATTTTTGATCGGATCTGGGGATTTGATTCTGAGACGACACAGACTGTTGTTGAAGTCTATATGAGTAATCTACGGAAGCATTTGCGTCCAACTGGTCTGGATAAGGAATTTCGCACCTTGCGTAATGTGGGGTACATGCTGAAAGGAGAAGCAGGATGAATAAGACCTTATCCAGTAGGCAACGCAGCACCTTTTTCTTTTTGAATGTGAGTGCCTTTGCGGGAATTTTTATCTTTTTAGGAATGATCATTTTGCAATTATTGAATCAGACCGCGTATCAGGAAACCGATCAGTCCTTGACAGAGATGAGCCAAAATTCGGAGCTAGTTCAGCAGGAAATCTTTCGGTATATCGAAGGCTCGGCTTTTTCTCCTCAGCGTTCAGAGATGCAAGAACCGCCGAACAGTCCCTCAAGTAATCGGTTCAACACGCAAGTTATTTTGTGGTCAGAAACAGGTGTGATCTTGAATCAAGCAGCGATCGGCGGCCGTTTTTCTGAACTGGAGGAACTTGAGCTGCAGACAGACTCGCTGGATACTATCGAAACGGTCACCTTGACTGGAGATGAAGAGCTTACGTTTCATTCAATTACGCAATCCTACGCCTTTGACGAGGTCGCCTATGTCCAGATCCTTTCCAATGTCAATCAGATCCAGCACTCTTTGAAGACCTTTCGAATCATCGTGATCGGCTGTATGATCGTTTTCTGGCTCTTGTCGATTGGTATCAGCTACTGGTTGTCTTCTGTTTCGATGAAACCCATCTTGAAAGCTTGGCAAAAACAGCAAGAATTTGTCGAAAATGCGTCCCATGAACTACGGACACCCTTGACGATCATTCAAAATCGTTTAGAAGGGTTATTCAGAAGACCGGAGCATACGATCATTGAAGAATCCGAGAGCATCGCGCAGGCACTGAATGAGACCCGTCGTTTGACCGGTCTGACAACGGACTTGCTGACGATCGCTCGCAGTGACGCCAATCAGTTGACTTTGGACAAAGAAAAAATCCTTTCGGCAGACTTTCTACAAGAAGTAACTGCTCCTTTTCAAGAATTTGCTTCGATGGAGGAGAAAAGCTTTATCCTGCAGCTGGAGCAATCACCAACTGTGCAGCTTGACCGCAAGAAAATAGTTCAAGTATTTGTCATCTTACTGGACAATGCGTTAAAGTATACCCAACAAGGGGACGAGATTCGGATCATAGCGACCCAGACCCACAAATGGTGGGAAGTCCATGTTACGAATACTGGACCAACGATTTCAGAGGAAGGCAAGCAGCATTTGTTTGACCGCTTTTATCGGGAAGACAAATCACGTTCAAAGGAAACCGGAGGCTATGGTCTTGGTTTAGCGATCGCCAAACAAATCGTTGAAGAGCATCAGGGCAGTATCACGGTAAGTGATCTTGCTCCCCGGGGAGTAGATTTTTGTATCAAACTACCCCTCAACTAAGAGAGGAGCAATTAGATGAATAAAAAAATAATGGCCGTGTTGACGATCCTGTTGCTAGTAGTTGTGGCAGGAATTTACATTTTTAGTCAGACCCAAACGAAGACAGAGCCAGCAACTTCGTCAGAGTCAAGCACAGAAACATCCAGTAGTGAAGAAACAGTAATTGAAACAGAAACAACGGAAACCGTTGACGACGGACCCATCGTTGACCGGTTACTGGAAGAAATGACCTTGGAAGAAAAAGTCGGACAATTGTTTTTCGTTCGAGTTCCAGAAACCAACCAGCTGGAAGATATTCAGACCTATCATTTAGGTGGCTATGTTTTGTTTGGTCGCGATGTTGAAAATGAAACTAGCGACAGCTTGAAACAAAAAATCGCAGACTATCAAGCTGCCAGTAACCTACCTTTGCTGATCGGTGCAGATGAAGAGGGTGGCACAGTCACCAGAATCAGCCACAATCCCAATTTAGTAGAGACACCCTTTGCTTCTCCGCAAGCAATCTATGCCGAAAGCGGCTGG
The DNA here is from genome assembly GCF_053760925.1 of Enterococcus olivae. NCBI lineage: Bacteria > Bacillati > Bacillota > Bacilli > Lactobacillales > Enterococcaceae > Enterococcus > Enterococcus olivae. The sequence goes on along the minus strand of NZ_JBSMVT010000012.1, from coordinate 33,261 downwards.
GAGGGAATCGTAGCGGACACTCGCGAAAAAGCCGCCATTCTTAATGACTATGGGATCCAGACAGGCTTGTTCCCTGTAGCCGATGTGGCGACTGATCCGAATGCCTTTATTTACGATCGGACGATTGGTTTGGATACAGAAGGAACCAGTCAATTTGTGACAGAAGTCGTCACAGCGCTAAAAGAAGCAGACAGCGGCTCCACTCTCAAACATTTTCCCGGCTACGGAAACAATCGGGATTCACATTTTGAGATCGTGACCGATGATCGCTCTTTAGAAGAACTACAGCAAAATGATTTACCGGCCTTTCAAGCAGGAATCGAAGCAGGCGCCGACAGTGTCTTGGTTTCACACAATATCATTGCCAGTGTGGACCCGGATGCCCCAGCCTCTATCTCACCGGCTGTTCACCAGCTGTTGCGCGAAGATCTAGGCTTCGATGGAGTCGTCATGACCGATGATATGGATATGGCCGGCTTGGCTGATTTTATTTCACAAGAGGAAGCAGGATTGGCAGCCTTGCAGGCAGGGAATGATCTCGTGATGTCTTCTAGTTATCAAACACAGATTCCTTACATTCTTCAGGCAATCGAAGATGGAGAGTACAGTATGGAACAATTAGAGACTTCGGTTCGTCGTGTCTTGCAATGGAAAGAAGCATTAGGTTTGTTGGAAGAATAGCCAATAACGCGTAAATTTTTGACGTAAATTTTTCATCGTGGTAACTTAAGAGAGTAAGTGAAGCAAGATATTTGGAAGATGGAGAAACAGGGAGGAAACGCAGATGAAAAGAATTGATAAATTGTTTTATGATGGTCAATGGCAAACACCTCGTTCTACAAAATTTTCAGAAGTCATCAACCCAGCGAATGAGGAAGTTATTGCAGAAGTGATCCAAGCGAGTCATGAAGATGTTGATTTGGCCGTGCAAGCAGCCAAGGAAGCCTTTGTCGGTTGGAATGCAACATCGCCGGAAGAGCGTGCCAGCTACGTAGAAAAGATCTTGTCGGGTATTCAAAAACGCCAACAAGAACTAGAAGACACGATCATCGCAGAATATGGCTCGAGTCGCCAATATACCAAAAATGCGCAAGTTCCTTTGTCCATCAATGAAATGAAGGGGACCTTGGAAGAACTCAAAAGGTTTTCTTTTGAGGAAACGATCGAAAATGCAACGATCCAAAAAGAAGGCTTCGGTGTGGTTGCCTGTGTGACACCATGGAACTTTCCTTTAAACCAGATCCAGCGCAAAATCACGCCAGCGATCTTGGCAGGAAATACCGTGGTCGTGAAACCAGCGAGCAATACACCGTTGACGGCGATTCTTTATGCAGAGATCATTGAAGAAGCGGGTTTGCCAGCAGGAGTCTTCAATCTGATCACTGGTAGTGGTCGTGATGCAGGAAATTATCTGACAGAGCATCCAGATGTAGAGGTTATTTCCTTCACTGGTTCGACAGATGTCGGAAAAGGCTTATACAAACCAGCCAGCACAACAGTCAAAAAACTCGTCTTAGAGCTAGGTGGAAAATCTGCGATGGTTTACTTGAAGGGTGGCGACCTGCAAAAAGCAGTCGAAGCAGCTGCCAATACCGTTTTAGATAATCAAGGACAGACCTGTTCAGCTTTATCTCGTCTGATCGTGCCTAAAGAGGAACTGGAACGAACCAAAGAACTTTTAAAAGATTACTACAGCAAAGTCGTTGTTGGGGATCCGGCAAAAGAAGAAACCAAAGTCGGTCCGATGGTTTCCCAAGATCAATTGGATACCGTTTTGGATTACATTGAAAAAGGAAAAGCAGAAGGCGCGGAAATTCTAGTTGGCGGCAATAAGCTAGAAGGTCCAGGCTATTTTGTAGAACCGACTGTTTTTGTTAATGTGACCAATGACATGACGATCGCTCAAGAAGAGATTTTTGGACCAGTCTTGACCGTCTTGACCTACAATTCAGTAGATGAAGCGATCGAGATCGCCAACGATTCCATTTATGGATTAAACGGTGGTGTCGTAGGACCCGAAGAGGAAGCCTATCAAGTTGCTCGACAATTACGTACCGGCAATGTGATCATCAACGGCGTTACACGAACGGCCAAAGCACCATTTGGCGGATACAAACAATCCGGGATCGGTAGAGAAAATGGTTTGTTTGGCTTAGAAGATTACTTAGAGATCAAAGCGATTTTTAGATAAATGAAAAAAGAGGCTGCGTTTTAGCCTCTTTTCTATTTTTATATTTACTTTATTTTACGCTGTGCTATGATGTTACTGAGGAGAAACAAAAAAATAATAGTAGCAGGTGCGTAATGATAAATAATATGCTATTTAGTCAAATTAGTCTCTTTCTCGCAAATTTTAAAGAGTGTGCATCGCAAGGAAAAATTGACTATTCAGAAGTAAAACCTAAAACAACTGATTTTCTCATGAGTATTGGATGGACCTATCGTGCAATGAATCAATATATTCTAGGAAATATTGAACCCAAGCATTATTTTAGAGGGCCAAGTGAACATCATAACAGAATGGATTGTACAGTAGTTGAATTTGGGATGACGTGTGATGGTATAGATCTCTATGTGAAATTAGAACTGATTATTCAAGCCAATGAGTTTACTGCAGGTTATATGTCCTTTCATCCAAGAGAGCAGGAGATAATGGAATTTCCTCTAGATCAAACGGGAGAGGTGAGGTAAAAATGGAAAAAATAATTAAACGATATTCTAATGACACGGGAAAAATGGAACAATACAAATGGGTTGAAGTAGAAAAAAAAGCATGTGTAAAGGGCGAGAATTTCACAATGCTTCATGAATATTATCAACGGATTTCTGATGGTGAACTTTTTGAATTGTTTGAAGATCCTGATAGAAATATAGATAAGGCGTATACTTTTTATAGAAGAAAGCATCATTTGTTAAGCTCTGATGAAATAAAGAAGATAAGAAATACGTATAGACTTTCAATAAGGGATTTTTCATCTATGCTGGGCATCAGTTATGCCAACCTTTCATCTATCGAAAATGGAAGTATTCAGTCTAAATATATAGATAGTCTACTTAGACTAGCTCAAGATCCCTATGCTTTTAGAGAACTAGTTTTTGCAAGAAGTGAAGACATTGCTAGTGATGTCTATGCAAGGTTAATGAAAGAATTAGAAGAATTGATTTTATATTCATATATAGAACACAAGAAGGTAGCTGAAGAGGTTAGAGGGTATCATTTGGATATAAGAAATAATATGATAAGAATGACGAATAAAATTGTACTAAATTATAAAGGGATAGAAGGAAATCCAGAAAGGAAAACTTCATGGAAAGAATCAAATATAGTAACGCAGAAGGGACTCTGGAAGAGCTCATTTTAAATTTAGAGAATCAGAGTCTCGCTGAAAAAGCATCTATGATCAATATCACAAATAATACGCAAGTTGGTATTCGTGAAGATAAACATTCTGAAATTAAAGTAATGATACAGCTAAGTCTATTTGACGGAGAGGCTGAAGATGCTTTTCTTTTTGTGAAGTATTCCTCAGTATTCGATACAGATAATCAACTCGAAAGTTTTGAAGGAGAGGATCCTGAAAAAGTAGTTGATTTGATTAATTTTGTTATGAGTGAAATAAGTGAAGTCATAACTTTTGTAACAAGCAAAGCACTTCCGAAACCAGTTGAGATACCGAAAGAAATATAAAAAAGTTTCTTGATGCAATATTAAAGAAGCTTGATATGAGTATTCAAATAGATAGAATCGTATCGAAAATACCTACCCAAATTGCTATAATTTCGGCAGGTATTTTTTTGCCGCCAAAATACTTAATTTTATTGTGAGTGAAGTAGGAAATCATGGTAGAATAAAGAAAACATAGACTTAGAAAGAAACTTAGTGCGAAACCCAAGCTCCCAGAAAATCTCTAGAACATTCGCACCGGAAAACTGAGTATAACTAAGAAATTGATGAGAAAATAAATACGTTTCTATGCGATAGGTATCAAAATTGTATAGAAATGGGCGATTCTCAGCTGAAATATAGGAAAATTTTAGTCAAAATCGCTGTTGCGAACCTATACGGTTCGCATGGATTGAAATTGTGCTAAAGTCCAACCATCCCGTGACTTCTAAGTTGCGAACCTATACGGTTCGCATGGATTGAAATGATGTAGTAAATATCTCCTTCGTCATACTCCACATGTTGCGAACCTATACGGTTCGCATGGATTGAAATACGTATGAAACCTAACACCAAATGGACTCAAAAAGGTTGCGAACTTATACGGTTCGCATGGATTGAAATACCCTCTCCTACCAATTTACATAAGTGAGTGCTACGTTGCGAACTTATACGGTTCGCATGGATTGAAATTGGATCCAAACCTTCATAAAATTCTAACGCACTCGTTGCGAACTTATACGGTTCGCATGGATTGAAATCGTTAGATAAGCAAGATGAGTACCAAGCGAACAACGTTGCGAACTTATACGGTTCGCATGGATTGAAATATCATTACAAATCCATGTTCCAAATGACCGCCTAGTTGCGAACTTATACGGTTCGCATGGATTGAAATTGTTGCAAGAAACCACCGCAAAAGACAGGAAGCAGTTGCGAACTTATACGGTTCGCATGGATTGAAATAGATAGTGAGGAATTTATTGATCACTTGCTAGGCGTTGCGAACTTATACGGTTCGCATGGATTGAAATAATTAGAGGTAAAAACTGAAAATGGTGAATCGTTGGTTGCGAACTTATACGGTTCGCATGGATTGAAATATCGCTTGCGCTAGCTGATAGCACCGTTCCTAAGTTGCGAACTTATACGGTTCGCATGGATTGAAATCACTGTTCGTTTTTTAGGTCAATCACATCAATGAACGTTGCGAACTTATACAGTTCGCATGGGTTGAAATCCTAAAATTGATTCTTTTAGCGGTTTTCCAACTGGTTGCGAGCTTATACGGCTCACATGAACCAAAATCTCACAAAAAACCTCCGAAACCCAAACAACGCTAGGTTTCGAAGGTTCTTTTTATTGTTCAAATTGTGCGTGATGTAGCTGATAATAAGCACCTTTATTTGCTAACAGTTCTTCATGTGTCCCTTGTTCAATAATGTGTCCAGCTTCCATGACTAGGATTTTGTCGGCAGACTGAATCGTTGAAAGACGGTGGGCGATCACAAAGCTCGTGCGACCTTTCATCATCTCAAGAAAAGCAGACTGGATATTTTTTTCAGTCAAGGTATCCACCGAACTAGTGGCTTCATCCAAGATCAACATCGTAGGATTGCTGATCATTGTTCGCGCAATGGTCAAAAGCTGGCGTTGTCCATCAGAAATTTTGATTCCCTGTTGTCCAATCAGTGTATCCAGTTTTTGTGGTAAACGCATCACAAAATCATACATATAGGCTTTTTTCAACGCTTGATAAATATCATCATCTGTTGCTTCGGCATTGCCATACATCAGATTTTCTCTTAACGAAGCATCAAACAACCACGTATCTTGGAGAACCATACCGAACTGCTGTCGTAAATCATCGCGTTTCATTTCGCGAATATCTGTCCCGTCAATCGTGATCCGACCGCTGTCTACGTCGTAAAAACGCATCAGTAGGTTGACCAGCGTAGATTTTCCTGCACCAGTCTTTCCAACGATAGCAATCGATTCACCAGGATGGGCGGTAAACGTAAAGTTTTCGATCAGTGGACGTTTTGGGTCATAGGCAAAGTCAACGTCTTCAAAACGAATTTCTCCTTGAACATGCGATAACTCCTTGCCAGTTTCATCGGTTGATTCAGGTTCTTGATCCATCAAATCGAAGGTCCGTGTCAAACCAGCTAAAGCCGTTTGGATTTGAGTCGTGATCCCAGAAATTTCAATAAACGGTTTAGAAAATTGTGTAGAATAGATCGTAAAACTTGAAACGACACCAATCGTGACCAGTTGGCTTCCAGAAAAAATCAAGTAGGCACCTGTGAAACCAACGGCGACATAAGCCAAATGATCAACGAAACGTGACAATGGATTCGTTAAGGAAGAAGAAAATTGAGCTTTTTGACCACGAACATAAAGTTCCTGATTGATCGCTTCAAATTTGGCTTGGTTGACGTCTTCTTGCTGGAACGCTTTGACGACCTTTTGATTGCCAACCATTTCAGTGATAAATCCGGAGACCTCTCCGACGATCATTTGTTGCTGGCGAAAATCATTTTGCGAAGCATTGGCGACTATCCAGCTGACTAAAAAGATGATCGGCGTAGAAACAAGAACGACCAGTGTTAAAGGAATACTCATGTACACCATCATAAAAAGCGCCAGTAAAACAACTGAGACACCAGAAAATAGCTGATTGAAAATCGCAGAAACGGCAACGGAAACATTGTCCATGTCATTGGTAAAACGACTAACGATGTTGCCGTGAGAGGTCTGATCGTAATAGCGCAAAGGCAGCTGATTGAGTTGTTGATAGGCTTCTTTTCGCAGATCAGCAACTGCTAGATACGCCACCCGATTACCTAAACGCTGAATCAACCACTGACTGATAATCGTGACAAGCACGACACCGGTAAACAATCCCAAAATTCTGTAAAGACCTGTAAAATCAACCGCATTTTCGCCAACCATTTGATCCACGCTTTGTCCGATTAGATAGGTCATGTAAACGGAGGTCAGACCGGCAATGATCCCTAGAAACATCGCCGTAATATTTTCTTTTTTATATTTCAATAGATAAGGAAAGAAACGTTGGAGACCCTGCCAGTCAAAAGATTTCTTATTCATTCGATCCCCTCCTCTTGTGATTCGACGATTTCTTGGTACTCTTTAGAGACTTTCAGCAATTCTTCATGACTGCCTTTGGCTACTAATTTTCCAGCATCCATAACAAAAATCTGCTGTGCATCTTGAATCGAGCGAATACGCTGTGAAATGATAATGATGGTACCAGGCAATTGCTTCAATGCTTTTCTCAAATTGAGATCCGTTTGATAGTCCAGGGCACTTAGCGAATCATCCAAAATCAAAATATCCGGTTGGGCAATCAATGCTCGGGCAATCGTTAATCGTTGTTTTTGTCCCCCGGAAAAGTTTTTTCCACCTTCGAAGATCGGTGTATCCAAACCTTCTGGCAAGGCTTCGACAAAATCTCGCGATTGCGCAATCTCCAGAGCACGCCAGCATTCTTCATCAGAAGCGTCTTTTTTCCCCCACTGCAGATTTTCTCGAATGGTTCCTGTAAACAAGACGGCTGTTTGTGGCACCATCGCGATTTTTTCTCTTAAACGATCCAGAGACCAGTTGCGCACATCGAGACTATTGACTTTGACAGAACCGTTGTCAATATCGTAAAAACGAGGAATCAGTTGAGTGATCGCTGTTTTTCCGCTTCCGGTTGGTCCAGTGATCCCGATCGTCGTATTTGCAGCAATCGAAAAATCGATCCCTTCTAAAGCCAATCCGAATTCAGGCGCAAAACGAAAGTCGACCTGTTCAAAATCGATACTCCCTGAATCACGGGTCTCAGGAACACTGTTTGGTGTCGGCTCTTGGATCGAGGAATCCACAGCGAGTACTTCATTGATACGATTCGCCGAAGCAGCTGCGCGGGTAAAAATAATCACCAAATTGGAAACCACGATCAAAGCTAGTAGCATTTGATTCATATAGTTGACTAAGGCCAAGACCTGTCCTTGCTGAAGATTACCAACATTGACCTTAAAGCCGCCAAGATAAAAAATCGCCAAGATCCCTGCATTCATGATCAAGGTAGTTGCCGGTGTCAATAGTGCTGACAAATTGGTCACTCGAAGATAGACTTTGGATAATTCATCGGTTGATTTATCGAAGCGCTGGATCTCTGTGTTGCGGCGAGCAAAAGCACGAATCACCCGGACCCCACTCAAATTTTGACTGACCAACTCATTGACATGATCCAAATGCTGTTGGACTTTGTTGTACAGGGGAACTGATTTGCCAATGATCAAAAACAGAACGATACAAAACAATGGCAAAACCAGTAAAAAGATCAAGCCGATCTGCCAATCGATATAAAAAGACATGATGACGGCACCGACACTAAGAAACGGCGCACGAACCACCAAACGGATCAGCATGGCCAAAGCCAATTGTAGCTGATTGATATCATTTGTTGTTCGAGTGATCAAGGTATCCGTTCCGAACTGATTCAATTCTTGATGAGAAAGTTGGTTGATTTTTTTCATCAGCTGGTTGCGTAATTCAGTGCCGAAACCCTGTGAAGCAAAGGAAGAAAAATATTGGCAGATCACGGCACAAATCAAACCAACCACCGACATCACGACCATCCAAAAAGTCATGGATAATACCGTCGACCAGTCATTTTTTTGGATTCCTTCATCAACCAAAACAGCCATCAACAAAGGAAGGATCAGCTCAAAGACAGCTTCCAGAAATTTGAAGAACGGACCCCAAATAATTTGTTTCCGATAATCTTTTGCATAACGTAATAATTGAAACATGAGGACCTCCTAAATAAATTCATGAAACCAGTATAACAACTTCCCTAAAAGAACAAAAGTCTCATGCAAGTTGTCTAGGGGAGAGAGAAGGGATTTGAAAGATAAAAATTATTGAGAAAAGGTTGTCACATCGGCGATGCAAGCCTTTTGTGGTATACTTAAAGCAAGATAGAGAGCTCTCCCTTTTATTCTGGATAGATCAAAAAACTTTTGATGCTCCTTCACGTATTTCTTTTAAAAGGGGAGGGAAAAATCTTGCAAGAAAAGAAATTTGAAACCAATTTAATGAATGATTTGACTTTTAAAAAACTATTCGCCAGTGAAGAAACGACTGAGATTACCCGCTATTTTCTCAACGAAGTAGCTGGCATCGATGTGAAGAGCGTCTCTTTACGACCAATAGAGGTCTACAGTGCTAAAAAACTAGCCAATTTGGTGAAGGAAAATGACATCTTACGAACCAAAGTCGATTTATTGGTTGATTTTGAAAGTGGACAATTGGCAACGATCGAACTACAAAACAAAGTGCAGTCTTTCTTCGCCGAACGTTCACTGTTTTACATGGCCAAAGGATACATGACAAGCTATAATGAAGCAGACGCAGCATCCAAATATAGCTCCTTGCGATCGATATATGGCATCAACATCGTTAATTTTCATCAGCATCCACCAGAAATGACGGATGAAGTGATGCGCTATGTATTGAAAAATGAGAAATACAATCTAACGTTGAGAAACAATCAGACAGACAGCGAGCTGTGGACACTCATATTTTTTGAGTTACCCAAAGTAAACCAACGATCAACCAGACTGTTACAGGAATGGAAGGCATTGTTCCTAACAGGAAAAGTCTCAAAAACGGCTCCCGAACATCTGAAACGAGCCGCCGAATTCATTGCTTTTGAAAACCTAGGAGAGGAGGAACGGCAAATGTATATTAATTTTGATGAGCACGAAGCCATAAGACATGCAGAGCTGGAAGGGGCTAAGGAACAAGAGAGAGAACAAGTAGCGAGAAACCTCCTAGCAATGGGTTTGACCTTGCCACAAGTATCAAAAGCAACTGGACTTACACGAGAACAAATTCTAAAAATCCAGAAAGAAAGCACACCAAGCTCTGTGTGATCAGCCCAATTCATTGCTTTTAAAAACTTAGGAGAGGAGGAACGGCAAATGTATATTAATTTTGACGAGCATGAAGCTATAAGACATGCAGAGCTGGATGCAGCCTTTGAGCAAGGATTCCAACGAGGATTTAAGCAAGGATTCGAACTGGAACTAGAACAAATAGCGAGGAATCTCCTAGAGATGGATTGTTTGCCCCTAGCACAAATATCAGAAGCAACCGGACTCACCCAAGAAAAAATTCTAAAAATCCAGAAAGAAAGCAAGGCAAAATATGTTTAATTACAACATTTATATGATTCAGAGAACATGAGGTCAAAGCAGTACACTCGATGAGTGAAGGAGCTGTTTTGACCTCTATTTTGTATGCATTTGAAAACATCAGATGCTTCGAATAAGGGGACTCAAAATTGTTAATTTCGATGAAATATCGTCCCTTCAGAGAATAAAATCGTCGGTATTTGAGCGTAATGTTACGAAAGTGTTACATTTTTTAAGACGGAACAAAACAAGAGTTATCGCTATTTTTTTGTTCGTATAAGGGGATAGAGGCAGTGAACATACCATCATCTAAAAAAATGTAACATTATGTAAATGAAATGAAACAAACGATGTAAGCTCCTCTTGTATAATAAACAAAGTTGAAGATTATTAGGGGAGGTGTGACTTCATTGAAAGCAAAGCAGTTTTTGACCGTTTGTCTGTTAGGGACGATGATCATGGGACCAATTGCAGTTCATGCAGATACGATCGAATCGTTGGAAAAGCAAGAAGATGAACTTTTGCAACAGAGCCAAACGATCAGTGCAGATGTACAATCTGCGTTGGACAGCGTGAATCAAAAATATCAGGAAGTCGAAACATTAAAAGAAAAAATCTCAGAGAATGAAGAAACATTAGCCGATACACAAGAAGCAATTGAAACGACGGAAGAAACGATCGAACATCGCAAAGAGATCGTTGCTGAACGTTTGAAATCCTTGCAATTGAATCGAGCGAATGAAAATAAAGTAGCTATTTTATTGCAGTCTTCAAGCATTCAAGAATTCATCAGCGGATTGTACGCAATGACGATGCTACAATCAGCAGAAAAAGAAGAGATTCTTGGTTTGCAAGAAGAAACGGTCAAGCTTCAGGAATTAGAAGAGAAAGTGACCGCTACGCAAGAAGAACTAAAAAACAGTGAGACAGCACTCGTAGAAGAAGCCGATGCTTTGGATAGTGAGATCTCTACCTTGCAAAATCAATTAGCAAACAACGAAACAGCGTTAGCAGAAATTTCAAAGAGCAAAGCAGTTGAAACACAACGCTTAGAAGCAGAAGCTGAGCGCGAGGCAGCAGAAAAAGCGGCAGCCGAGGAAGAGGCAAAACGTCAAGAAGAAGCTCAAGCTAATCAACAATCATCACAACAAGCTTCACAAAACGAAAGTGCAAGCACAAATGCGCCATCAAGTTCAAATGATTCCAACAATTCAAGTAGCAGTACATCACCACCACCTGCTCAGGAAACGACACCACCGAGTCAGCCGAAAGAAGATGAGCAACCAGCTTCATCGAATGGCAGAGTGTTGTATGTAGAGGCAACCGCGTATTCTTATACCCAAGCAGGCTTGAGTTACTATACAGCAACAGGTATTGATTTGCGTCAGAACTCTCAAGTCATCGCGGTTGATCCAAGTGTCATCCCATTAGGATCTCTAGTCGAAGTACAAGGCTACGGCATTGCTATTGCTGGTGATACCGGAGGCGCGATCAAAGGAAACAAAATTGATCTCCACATGACGAGTGAAAAAGCTTGCTACGATTGGGGTCGCCGATACAACATTAAAGTAACCATTTTAGACTAGTCACAAACAATCATTCCGTAAAAAGAATGATTGTTTTAGTGTATAAAAGCATAAAAAAAGCGAAAATAGTCCTGATTTTGTTGGGAATAAAAGGTTTACAATCTAAAAACACCTTCCTTTTATAAAGAAATTCAGGTAAACTAAGTTTGTGTATTTTTTGGACGAAAAATAAGGGGAAAGGATGCTGACGGATCATGAATAAAACATATCTTAAAGGCATCGGCATCGCAGCCGCTGCAGCCATAGCTGTAGGTATTTGTTTGATTGGTTTTAGGATCAGTAGCAATCGACAGCATGAGCAGCGAGTCGCTTATGCAGAGACAGCCGTTGCAAGTGAACAGCTACAACTAACAGAACTGGCAGAAACGATTGATGAGCTGTATGCTGGCGAGGAAGAATACGTCTTTCTCAAAAATGACATTAAAATAGAAGAAATCAACAAAACACGTATGGAATTGGAAGAGATTCGAGTGACTGCTGAAGATTTTAAAATCAGAGAAACGTCCTTGCCGGCAGGTCTGCAAGAGTTATCTGATCAAAAAGCCAGCTTGACCGAGCGACTCTCAGATATCTCAAGTAAATTCGAGATTCAGAAACAAACCAATACGATGTTCACAACAGAAGTGAAAAATTGGCAAAAGCTTGAAAAGAACATCATTATTCAAGATGAATTGAAAACAGCAACGATAGAAGAGCTTCAGACAAAAGTAGCGGATATGCCAGAAGATGACTGGCGTGAGAGGATTGAAGACTACATAGACAGTGCTTCAGAACAGTTGACCACTGCTGAAGATCTACAAAAACAACTAGACGAGCTTTTAAAAGACGGAACAGTCGTGACACAGGAAGATTACGACCAGCTACTTGCAGCGATCGAAGAGATTCGTAATCCAAAACTAAAAGAGAAATTCACGGAACAAGCGAACCAAGTCGCAGCCAAAATCGAAACTATCGAATCTTCAGAAGAAATCGAAGAACCAGAAGTAATCGAAGAGGTTGAGGAAGAGATCTGGGTTCCACAGACACCACCGGCCAATCAGCCAACACCGCCTACTAATAATGGTGGAGGTAGTGGCAGTGGCGAAACGACACCGCCAAGTGATGACAGCCCAAGTGACGGAGAAACAGATGGAGACACAGGGGAAGATACAGGAGAAGACGATAATGATACAGGAGGAGAAGATACTACTCCACAACCATCAGAACCCGAACCAGAGCCAGAGCTGCCACCTGAACCAGGCACTGAAGAATAACAATAAAATATTTTGCATATAAATGGAGGAAACACTATGTCAAGAAGAAGTAGACACAACACTCGTTCTACCGGTAAAAAAATATTTTGGATTTTCTTTTCCATCGTTGTTGGATTGGTACTAATCGGTGGAGCAGTGGCTGCCAAAGTGTACTTTGATTTCTCTGGTTCAATCAAAGAAACTTATGAAGCTGTCGAGAGACAAAACAATGAAGAAGAAACAAGACGTGAAGCGCCCGTGGATCTGGATAAAAAAGAATCTTTCAGCGTATTGCTACTAGGAATCGATACCGGAGATTTAGGTCGGACAGAGCAAGGACGTTCAGATACCTTGATGGTAGCAACTGTCAATCCAGAAACTAAGAAAACGACCTTAGTAAGTATTCCGCGTGATACCTATTTAGAAATCGTGGGTCGTGGCACACAAGACAAAGTCAATCATGCCTATGCCTTTGGTGGAGCAGCGATGTCAATGGATACCTTGGAAAAATTCTTGGATATCCCGATTGATCACTACGTGTCGATCAATATGTCGGGTATCAAAGAACTGGTTGATGCTTTGGGCGGAGTGGAAGTCAATAATGATTTAGAGTTTACTAGCCGTGGCGAACATTATGATTTTGGACCGATTCATTTAGAAGGTGATCGTGCGTTGACTTATCTGCGTATGCGTTATGAAGATCCCCGGGGTGACTATGGACGGCAACTACGCCAGCGTTCTGTAGTGGAAGCAATCGCTAAAAAAGGATTGAGTCTATCAGGTGTGTCTCAGTATCAAAATGTCTTAGGAACACTAGAGGGAAACATGAGAACGGATATGACCTTTGACGATATGCAAAATATCGCATTGAATTACCGCGATGCATTTGGCAGTATTGATTCCTTACAATTGCAAGGGACGGGCTTTATGCAAGGGGGCGTTTCTTACCAACGTGTGGATGAAGCTGAATTACAGTCGGTACAAGCAGAATTGAAGAAACAATTGGATATTAAAGAATAAAGATGAAAAAAATACTTGTTACGGGTGGCGCCGGTTTCTTAGGCACCAACTTTGTCCATTATGTACTTAATGCTTATCCGCAGGTACATATTACTGTTCTAGATAAGCTAACGTATGCTGGAAAAGTCAAGAATCTTTCAGGAATAAGTTCAGAAAAGTTGGAACTTATCGTGGGGGACATTCTTGATGTAGCATTGGTCGAAGATTTGGTTAAAAAGACTGATGTTGTCGTTCATTATGCGGCGGAATCACACAACGACAATTCGTTGACCAATCCATTTCCTTTTATAGAAACTAATATTATTGGGACGTACAATTTGATTGAAGCCTGCCGGAAATATCAGAAAAGATATCATCATATATCAACTGACGAGGTCTTTGGTGATCTGACTTTGGAGGACGAGAAAAAGTTTGATGAAGAAACAGCTTATGATCCATCAAGTCCATACTCAGCTTCAAAAGCCAGCTCGGACATGCTAGTTAAAGCTTGGATCAAATCCTTTGGACTACAAGCGACAATTTCTAATTGCTCCAACAATTATGGACCATATCAGCACATCGAAAAGTTTATTCCCAGACAGATTACCAATTTACTAACTGGAAGAAAACCGAAACTTTATGGGAATGGCAAACATATTCGTGATTGGATCCATGCTCAAGATCACTCTTCAGCGGTCTGGATGATTTTAACCAAAGGCGAAATTGGAGAAACCTACCTGATTGGGGCAGATGGAGAACAAGAAAACAAAGTGATTGTTGAGATGATCTTAGAGCTAATGGGACAACCTATCACAGCTTATGACTTTGCCAAAGATCGATCAGGACATGATTTACGCTATGCTATTAATGCCAGTAAATTAAGAAGCTTAGGCTGGCATCCACGATTTACTGATTTTCGTGAAGGCTTAAAAGAGATGATCAACTGGTATACAGAAAATCGTGACTGGTGGGAAAATGAGAAAGAAACAATAGAAACAAAATATAAAAAACAAGAGCAATAAATAATAACATTCAAATGGGGGAAGAAACAAATGGCAAAAGTACGTAAAGCAGTTATTCCGGCTGCAGGATTAGGAACTAGATTTTTACCAGCAACTAAAGCAATCGCAAAGGAAATGTTACCAATTGTTGATAAACCAAGTATTCAGTTTATCGTTGAAGAAGCAATTGCTTCTGGGATTGAAGACATTTTAGTAATCACTGGGAAAGCTAAACGACCAATTGAGGATCATTTTGATTCAAATTTTGAGTTAGAATATAACTTGGAAAAATCAGGCAAGACCGAATTATTAAAGTTAGTAGAAGAAACGACGGGTATTCGTCTGCATTTCATTCGTCAAAAACGCCCGTTAGGTTTAGGCCACGCTGTCTTGCAAGCCAAAGCCTTTGTTGGAAATGAACCTTTTGTGGTGATGTTGGGTGATGACATTATGGAAGACAAAACACCACTAACCAAACAATTGATTGATGATTACGATAAGACGAAGGCTTCTACACTTGCGGTGATGCCAATCCCCCATGAAGATACCTCTAAATACGGTGTGATCGATCCTATTTCTGAAGTTTCCAAAGGCTTGTACGATGTCAATGCCTTTGTTGAAAAACCAAAACCTGAAGAGGCGCCAAGTGATTTAGCCATTATTGGTCGCTATCTGTTAACACCGGAAGTTTTTGATATTCTAGAAAATCAAAAACCAGGCCTAGGGGGAGAGATCCAATTGACTGATGCCATCGATACTTTAAACAAAACGCAGAGAGTGTTTGCCCATGAATTTACAGGTAAACGTTACGATGTAGGGAATAAGATGGGCATGCTAGAAGCCAATATTGAATATGGCTTGAAGCATCCAGAAATCAAGGATGATTTAAAAGTCTATCTAAAAGAATTAGCAGAAAAAATCTAGATAAAGAATCGTTTAAATAACATATACAAAATGAATGAATAAATAACTTGAAAAATCCCTTTTATTACAAGGGCTTTGCTAGTATAATGGATTTCAACGTGTATAAATGTGACGATTGAACGTCTGAAGGAGTGATACACATCAAATGAAAAAATCCTTTACCAAAGGAATCGTTGTGACTTTCTTTGCGGTGCTTGCTTTTGCGGTGGTAGTTATCGGACAGCAATTGAATAGCCGTAATCAATATAAACAACGAGTTGAATTTGCTGAATCTGCGGCATCTGTGGAACGAGAGAAGCTCGAAAGCTTGGAAAAAACAGCCAATGGCTTTTATGCGGATGAGAATCAAGTGTTTTTAGCAGACGATGTATCAATTGAAAAAATAGAAGCAATTCGATCTCAGTTAACTGGGATAAAAATTACTGCAGAGGATTATGCAATAAGAGAAGAATCTCTGCCTGAGTCGATTCAAGGATTGACAGAACGAAAGAGAGAGCTTCAAGAAAAATTGATAGATACCCAAGATAAAGCAATTGTTCAGGATAAAACGAATCATTTATTTACTGAAACTATCGAAAGTTGGCAAGAAGTAACATCGGACCTGAGTATCGAAGCAGATGCAAGCCAAACAATGACAAGTTCTATTCGTGAAGACCTGACTCTTTTTTCAGATTCACAGTGGAAAGAAAATATTTCAGAATACTTAACAGAAGCAGAAGAACAGATCCAAGAATCTGAGGAATTGCAGGAAAGATTAGAGCACTATTTAACAGAAGGTGTGGTAGTAAGCTACACGGACTATTTAGACGCTCTCTATGCAGTCGAAGAAGTACCTAACGAGGAGCTACGTACAAGGTTAACTGAATTGATAGATGAACTTGCCTCAAGTATGGGTTTGGAGTAATCAGATAAAATAGAAAGTGGAGAAAAGATGGAAGAGACTATTAGTTTAAAAGAAATTTTTGATATTCTACGCAAGCATGTCGCATTGATTTTTATCAGTTTGTTTGCGGGAGTGGCTATTGCTGGTGCAATTACCTTTTTCGTAATTACCCCTCAGTACAGTTCTCGTGCGCAGATGATTGTGTCTTTGCCACAAAGTGAAAATTCTGCTGGGAATGTCAACGATGTTAATTTTAACTTGCAAATGTTGAATACCTACAAAGATATTATTAAAGAAAGTGATTCTTTAGCCGCCACTGTACAAGAGACATTGGCTGGGGATTATGATATCCAAATGACACCGGCAGAAATTAAAGAGAATTTGCAGGTGACACAATCACAAAATTCGCAAATGTTCTCAATTTCGGCAACGAGTCCCCGAGCAGTGGATGCGGAGAGAATCGCTAATACAGCAGCGGAAGTGTTTCAGCAAACAGTATCAGACGTACTAACGAATGTCGAGTCAATCACGATCGTTTCGGAAGCAACTGCTAGTGCGCGACCAGTATCTCCTAATAACAAATTGAATTTAGCGATGGGCTTGGTTTTAGGAACAATAGTGGGTATAGGATTAGCATTTTTGATTGAACTATTAGATAGAACGGTGAAGGATCAAAAATTTGTTACTGAAACGATTGGTTTTACTATTTTAGGAACTGTACCACAAATGAGTCAGAAAGAATTAAGTGCAACAACAAAAAAATTACCAAAAAAAGCTGTTAAAGAGTTGGAATCAAAACCAGAAGTCCAACAACGTCGCAGTCGATCACGAGTCTAGGAGGAGAAGGACATGGCAAAAAAAGAACGTAAGGGAACAGAAACAAATCCAGTAAGTTTGATCACGCTAGTAGACCCTTCTTCTCCGGTGGCCGAACAATATCGTACGATTCGTACCAATTTGCAGTTTGCATCTTCAGTTGATCGTAAATTACAAACAATTGTAATTACTTCTTCAGGGCCTGGGGAAGGAAAATCAACAACATCCGCTAATTTAGCCGTTGTTTTTGCAAACTCAGGTAGTCGGGTTTTATTAATCGATGCGGATATGCGGAAGCCAACGGTTTATAAAACTTTTCAGTTATCCAATGCATCAGGTTTGAGTACCGTTTTAAGTACTGAAAAAAGTGTTGTAGGAACGGCTCAAAACACGGGTATTGAGAATCTATCGGTGTTGACAAGCGGTCCTAAGCCACCAAATCCGTCGGAACTATTAAATTCACAACGAATGAATCAAATTCTTGAGGAAGCACGTCGCTCCTACGATATCGTTATCTTCGATATGCCACCAATCGTTGCTGTAACTGATGCCCAAATTATGGCGTCAAAAGTGGATGGTACACTATTAGTTGTAAGAGAAAATGTGACAAAGAAAGAATCAGTAACAAAGGCTAGCGAATTGTTGAAACTAGTCAATGCTAGAATATTAGGTGCCGTTTATAATGGGGCGGAGCAGAGCAAAGATCAAGGATATTATTACTATTCAAATTAAGTCTTAAAGGAGTCGAATGCAATGATTGATTTACACTGTCATATTCTACCAGGAGTCGATGATGGGGCGGACACAATTGAAGATAGCTTGGCAATGGCAAAAAAAGCCATTAGTCAAGGAATTACTCATATCTTGTGCACACCACATCATAACAACGGCCGGTATGAGAATGTGAAAGAATCAGTTATTCATTCGGTTTCTTTGTTACAGACTGAAATTGATAAACATAATTTAGATTTGACCTTACTGGAAGGTCAAGAAGTCCGAATCACTGGAGATTTGATTACTGAAATTAATCAAGATCGAATCTTATTCACTGATTTGGACGATACATATATTTTAATCGAGTTTCCAACTATGGATGTACCTGCGTATACTGAGCAAATCTTTTTTGAGTTGAGAGCTATGGGAAAAGTGCCAGTAATTGTGCATCCTGAGAGAAATGCAAAATTACGAGAAAATCCAGATTTACTGATTCCATTTCTGGAGATGGGGTGTCTAGGACAATTGACAGCTCCTAGCATTGTCGGAGTCTTTGGAAAATCGATTCAAAAGACAGCAAAAGAAATGGTCGCTAGAAATCTAGTTCAGATGGTGGCCTCGGATGCTCACGGAATTAAAAAACGGACTTTTTATATGAAGGAAGCATATGAGATCATTGGAAAAGAAAATGGGAAAGAGAAAATTACCTTAATGAAGCAAGTGACAAGAGACCTTGTTAATGGAGAAACTGTTACTTATCCAGCTTATGAGAAGAAAAGAAAACGGAAATTTGGATTATTTTAGGAAGGAGAAATCAATGAAAGCTATTGAAAAAACAAATTCAGTTAAAAATTCAACTGCAGAAAATCAAAACCTAACTAAAAAAACATTAAATCCAGAATTACTAGAAGAAAAATATGCCTATCTTTTTATTAAGAGAATAATCGATATTATGGGAAGTTTCGTGGGACTTATTTTATTGTCTCCGTTATTCTTATTTATCAGTATTATGATGAAGATTGAAGAGCCTAAGGGTCCGATTTTCTTTTCACAGACAAGAGTTGGAAAGAATGAAAAAGAATTTAAAATGTTTAAGATTCGATCAATGTGCGTGGATGCAGAAGACAAACTAGCAGAGCTTCTAAAGCATAATGAAGTTGAAGGTGCTATGTTTAAAATGAAAGATGATCCACGCGTTACAAAAGTGGGGAGATTCATTCGAAAAACTAGTATCGATGAATTACCACAGCTTTGGAATGTTTTAAAAGGCGATATGAGCTTAGTAGGACCGCGACCTCCATTGAAAAGAGAAGTAGCAGAATACACGTTTTACGATAAACAACGTTTACTTGTAAAACCCGGATGTACCGGTTTATGGCAAGTTAGTGGTCGGAATGATGTTGGTTTTGATGAAATGGTAGAATTAGATATTAAATATATACACAATCTAAGCGTTTCAAATGATATAAAAATTATTTTTAAAACTATAGGTGTAATCATAAAACCTAATAGTGCATATTAAAAAGCAGGAGTACTTAAAAATGAAAAAACATGTTTATGTAATAGGAAGTAAAGGAATACCAGCAAAATATGGTGGGTTTGAAACATTTGTAGAAAAACTAACTGAAAATCAAGAGTCTGATAGTATTCAATATCATATAGCCTGTATGGAAGAAAATTCAGCAAAATCAAATATTACGGAAAAACATTTTGTCCATAATGGAGCTGACTGTTTTAATATATCAGTACCCTCAATTGGTCCCGCAAAAGCCATCTATTATGATATTGCTGCATTAAATTATGCTATTGATTTATCGACAAAAAATAATGATTCAAAACCAATTTTTTATGTATTGGCTTGTCGTATTGGTCCTTTTATAGGCCATATGAAAAAGAAAATAGAAAAGATTGATGGTCAACTTTTCGTTAATCCAGATGGTCATGAGTGGTTACGTGAAAAATGGAGTAAACCTGTGCGTAAATATTGGAAAGAATCCGAAAAGCTTATGGTTAAATATGCAGATTTAATTATTTGTGATAGTAAAAATATTGAGAAATATATTCAGAAAGAGTATAAAAAATTTCAACCAAAAACAACATATATAGCTTATGGCACAGATGTATCTAAAACAAGACTGCATTTTAATGACAAAAAAGTTGTAAATTGGCTCAACAAAAATAACTTGAAATTAAATAATTATTATTTGGTTGTTGGAAGATTTGTACCTGAGAATAACTATGAATCGATGATTAAGCAATTCATGATCTCAAATACAAAAAAAGATTTTGTATTGATTACTAATGTAGAGCACAATAAATTTTATGAGAAACTTAAAAAAGATACTAATTTTGATAAAGATATTAGAATAAAATTTGTAGGTACTGTTTACGATCAAGAGCTTTTAAAGTTCATTAGAGAAAATGCATTTGCTTATATTCATGGACATGAAGTTGGTGGGACTAATCCTTCTCTATTAGAAGCATTAGCTTCTACAAAAGTAAATTTGTTACTAGATGTAGGATTTAATAAGGAAGTTGCTGAAGAGGGAGCATTGTACTGGAACAAAAGTAATTTGTCGGAATTAATAAACTTTATTGAGAAACAGTCTGATATGTACTATTTAAAACTTCAGAAACTATCTAATGATAGAGTCTCTAAAGAATATGTTTGGAAAAAAATATTAAATGAGTATGAAAATTTACTAAATGAGGAAAACATCTAAATGGAAGATAAAAAGAAACTACAACAAATAGAATTGAATATTTTAAAAGAAGTGATAAAAGTTTTTGAGAAGCACCAATTAAAATATTTTGCTCTTGGTGGTACGATGTTAGGTGCTGTAAGGCACAAGGGGTTTATTCCTTGGGACGATGATATTGATATTGGTATGCCAAGAAAAGATTATGAAAAATTTTGTGATATATATATAAAAGAACTTCCATCAAATTTAAAACTAAGAAACTTTAAAACGGATATATCCTATAGATATTACATTTCTAGAATATTAGACTTGAACTATAAACTAATAGAGAAAAGGAATAAAGACGTTGAAGCATTTACTTATGTAAGTATAGATATTTTTCCTTTAGATGGTTTACCAACTTCTCTAATATTTCGAAAACTACACCAAGCAAGAGTAATGTACCGTAGAATGAAGATGTCATTGGGATATTTTGAAACGCTTGATAAAGAACGTGAACGCAATATTGTAGAAAAAATAATAATTAACTTTTTCAAGATTTTTCCTTTGTACAAATTCATAGATTCTAATGATGAGAAAAAGAAAATAGACAAATTATTAAAAAAATATGATATTGACAATAATTCGTATTGTTCAAATCTAATGGGAGCATATAGGACTAAAGAAACTTTCAAGAAAGAGGTTTTTTCAAGTGGTTCAAAATATGATTTTGAAGATATATCAATTATGGGACCTCATGATAGTCACTGCTATTTAGAACAAATGTATGGAGATTATATGAAAATTCCATCTTCTGAAGAAATATTAACCAAAGAACATTTTGAAATTATAAAGGGACAATATTATGAATAAGCCCAAAATTTTTGAAATCTTTAATTATATGAATAGATTAAGTTATAATGGCATAAGAAGCTTAAAGTAGAGTATTATATTTATTTTTTTGAATTTAGCTTTTTAAGATAATTGAAGAAAGATACTTGAAAATCTCACATATTATTGAATTTACTATGCTATCGATAAAAATTGAAATCACAATGACGTATACCGAAAATAATATAAAGCAACTTATAAACATACTTGACTTGCATGTAAGATATACTTGTACAAATTGAAACTTGCGAATTTTTTAATCAATAATTATCAGAATAGTAACATGAAAAAGAGAAAAGATTCGCTAACAATAACCTCGTCGGTTAAAAGTCCTTGAGTTTATGTCTAATTAGATCGATGCATGATGAAAAATACTATTTCTTGAGTAAGACTCTGGAACATTTAGAAAGAAATTAATTTTTTTCTAAATGATATACCATATATTTACATTGATTAAAATTACATTGAATCAAAAATATGAACTCTATCTAAAATTTCGTCTCAAAGCTATTTAAACTTAAAATATTGAGAATGAAAAATTCCGTTGGGAAATATAGATATTTTTGATGTTTTTAATGAGTTGTTGAACTTGAGATGATAATTTTTCTAGGAGCATCGACTTGCTTAAAACTGTCACTGTTGCGAGGGTGCCGTACAGTTATATGAAACCATATAACTGTACGGCAAGTCTTTAGCTTTAGGCGTGACTGTGTGGGTCGCTACTTGTTTAATTTAGCTCAATCTACATTAGTATTATGGTGTTAATCGTATATAGTCATGATTCGGGCAATGTATTGGGAGTAATAATTAATAAGCTATAATAGACAGTTAATGTTATATGATTTCTATATTATTCTACTTTTAAACAACTGGCTTTGAACTGCTTGATTTAATATATGAAAGTTTATTCGTACAAAAAAGATAGTTAGGAGAACATGATGCAAGATCAATTTTTGAATACGATTAGTTTTAAAAAAAAATATAGTATTTCGACAATATTTTCTTTATTTTGCCTATTTATGTATACATTTTCTCAGGTGTTCTATTATTCTAATGTGAAAATTTCATTACCTATATTTTATTCTATAACAGAAACACTTCGAATCGCCTCTCTGTTATTCTTTGGAATTTTAAGCCTATATAAAATAAGGACAATAAAAAATCTATTTCGATTTGCAATAATACTTCTTTTATCAATCGTAATTTTTATATTAACTAAAAATCATGAATTTTATTTTATTTTGCTAGTTGTACTTGTTTATGGTATGCAGAAGGTATCTTTAAAAGATAGCATTTTCGTAATTAATATCGGTATCATTGCTTCTTTTTCAATCATTGTTCTAATGTCAATGTTGAATGTCATAGATAACAATGTTTTTATTAGAATCACAGAAAACTCTAGAACCATAAGAAACTCATTTGGTTTTCAACATCCAAATGGTTTTGGATTTATGTTACTGGTTATTAGTATAAATACTATGATTTTTTCTAATTTAAAAAAAAATAAATACTTAAGTATGTCTTCTATAATTACAAGTATTTGCTCAGTATTTTTAATCAATACGTTAGCCGATTCCAAAACATCAGCAGGATTGATTTTTATTATGTTAGCCATTACTTTTTTTATCGACAGAAATTGGTTTAATAGTAAACAACTTTTCCATTTATCAAATTGGTTAGTTGTGTTTTCAGTAGGTTTCACCTACTTCTTTTCAATAAATTATCAGTATGGTAATTCAATACATGAACTGTTAAACAAGGCGCTTTCCAATCGAGTGATGCTGCTTCATCAATTTTACAGAGTCTATGAATTTTCGTTTTTAGGACAGAATGTGGAAATGACTACATATAGATTCGGAAATGACTATTTCTTTTTAGATAATGGATTCGGAAGAATGTTTATTGAATTTGGTGTATTATACTTAATCTGCTTTCTTTTACTAATTTTTTACAGTAATTATATTGCTTATAAAAATGACGACATTAATGTTAGTGTGTATATTATTTTTATTGCAATATACACACTAATTCAGGATCGTATGGTCGTTGATGCGGGGTGGATTTTACCTGCAGTATATGTACTAACAAACTACTCATCAATTTTTTTGAAACTCGATGAAAATCCTAAAAATAAATTGATACGTAATGAGGAGGTTTTTCAAAATTATGAATAAGTCTTTATTTAGTAAAAAAAATATTCAACAGCTAAAAACTTATTTTAGAACAGGACAAATCTTTTATTTTTTTTCATTTTTATTACTTAATGGATTCGATAAGAATTCATTAGAATTAGGAAGGATAGGTGCTCAAAATAAATTATATAAAAAGTTTAGAAGAAAATATAAAAAAATATTGAACAATGAAAATAGTGTACCGATTAATTTTTCTAAATATGATGATAAACAAATTATTTGGTTTTGTTGGTTTCAAGGACTAGAAGATGCTCCAGTTGTTGTTAAAAAATGTTATGAGAGTATTCAAAAGTTTGGTGGGTGTCCTGTAGTTGTAATAACTGATGAAAATTATCATAAATATACAAATTTGCCAGATTATATTATAAGAAAGTATAAAGAAAACACAATAACAAAAACGCATTTTTCTGATATTCTTCGCTTGGATTTACTTTCAAGACATGGCGGTATATGGATTGATTCAACAGTTCTACTTACTGAAAGAATATCTCAATCTATAATGGATTCAGAGTTGTTTTTTTTTCAAAAGTGTAAACCAGGAAAAGATGGTAGTTCTGTTTTTATTTCTAATTGGTTTTTAGTTTCAAAAGCAAATAATAAAATAATTTTAAAAACAAAAGAATTGATATTTAATTATTGGAAAAATGAAAACCAGATAGTTGATTATTTTTTCTTTCACATTTTTTTTAGTTTAGTTTGTGAAAAATACCAAGAAGAATACAATGCTGTTAATAAATTAGATAATTCTGCCCCACACTATTTACTGTTAGAATTACAGGAAAAATTTTCAGATACTCGTTATAAAGAAATTTTAAATAAAACAGGAATTCATAAACTAACATACAAGTTAGACGACAGCATTATAAATGATGATCAAAATTTATTTAACTATATTTTTTAAAGAATAGGTGAAATTATGAATGATGAAAACTCGATCGTGTTGATACTTCCTTACTTTGGAAATTTTCCAAACTATTTTAATCTTTGGATTAAAACTGCTGAATATAATGAAACGATAGATTTTATGATAATAACAGATAATCCGTCCCAGGTTAAATCTAAAAAAGAAAATATTAAAGTCATTGAAATGACATTTTATGATTTACAACAAAAAATATATAGACTATTAGGAAATAATGTTCGAATAGACGATCCATACAAATTATGTGAATACAAACCAGCTTTTGGAGAAATATTTAACGACCTTATTATAGGTTATACTCACTGGGGATTCTGTGATCCGGATTTGATTTGGGGTAACATTAGATCATTCTTGACAAATGAAGTACTCAATAATCATGATAGAATGTATTTTTTAGGACATTTGACTATTTATAAAAATTCGGAGTATATTAATTCTTTATATAGAAGTTATAATAGAAGACAATTACCCAACAATGTACTTGATTATGAATTAGCATTTAGTACAAAATATGTGAAACAGTTTAGTGAAATGGCTGGTACATCTGCTTGGTATCCACATGTAGGAGTAAAAACCTATTCAAAGATTGATTTTGCAGATGTAGATTTTAGAAAATATGATTTTTATAGTACGTTTCTAGATAAAAATGAATCGGAAAGATATTTTTGGAAGGAAGGAAAAGCTTATAGAGTCTTTTCTAATGGGATTATGAAAGAGGTTATATATATTCATTTACAAAAAAGAAATATGAAGTTTTCTGAAGATTTTTTGATAAATACGGATAAATTTTTTATAAAACCTAATATGTTTAGTTTGAAAAAAGATAGTTCGTTTTGGTGTATTGATAAGAAAATAGCTGAAGAATACGAAGACAATGTTAGAGAAAAAGAAAAAAAGAAAAAGTTAAAAAGAATATGCTCAATTGATTTTATAATATATTATATCAAATTAAAACTATTTGGGAAAAAAATTCCTAAGATTCCTAGCAAAGTTTTTTATCCTAAATATTATAAATAATCTTTCAAAATACTATTAATTAAGATTATGAGGATTTCTTGAATAAAAATTTGAGGTGTTATTTTGAAAAAATTTATATCTAATTTTTTTTATCAGTCGTTATTCCAAATAATAAAGTTAACTGCTCCTTTAATTACAGTTCCTATAGTAAGTCATGCATTGGGACCAACTAACATAGGACTGTATAACTTCACGCAGTCTATTGCACAATATTTTATTTTATTATCGGGATTAGGTATATCTCTTTATGGTCAAAGAAGTATAGCTAGAGTGAGAGATGATAGAGATTTACTATCTAAAAAATTTTGGGAATTGGTATTTCTTATCATAATATCAACAATTATCAGTTTTTCTATATATTCTATCATATTTCTTAGAAATCAAAATTGGTTAGCATATTTTTTACAAGGTTTTACAATAATTGCCGTGGTTTTTGATATATCATGGTTTTTTATGGGAATGGAGGATTTCAAACTAACTAGTTTAAGAAGTCTAACAGTTACTCTAATTACTTTTATATGTATTGTTTTTTTTGTTAATGATTCCTCAGACACATATGTATATATCGCAATACAATCTCTAGGAATATTATTTAGTCAATTGGTGATGTGGCCGTTTTTACGTGGAAAAGTTCATTTTATAAGACCATCTATTTATTCTATTAAAGATCATTTTTTAGAATGTTTGCAATACTTTGTTCCTCAAATTTCTGTAACTTTATATACTAATTTAAATAAAACAATCTTAGGTTTATTTAGAAATAATACAGAAGTAGGTTTTTTTTCAAATGCATTTTTAATAATAATAGTTATTCGTACTTTAATTTCAACTGTAGATACAGTTTTACTTCCAAAATTATCAAATATGTCAGAAAAAAATAGTAGACAAGAAATACTAAAATTATTGAATATTTCTTTGAATACACAATTTTATTTTACTATACCTGCCACAATGGGAGTCATTGCTATAGCTCCTAAACTGATACCATGGTTTTTTGGAGTATCTTTTTATCCAGTGGTCGAGTTAGTTTCGATAATGTCTATATTAATTGTGATTGTTCCAATGGGAATGAGTATCTCTAGACAATGGTTGATTCCTACAGGAAATTTAAAATCGTATAATATATCTATATTTGTAGGAGGGGTAATAGGAATAATTTCTAATATCTTTTTAATACCTTGGTTAGGAGCAGTTGGTGCAGCCCTTTCACTAGTGATTTCTGAAATTTTTGTAACATTTACAAGAGGTTATGATTTTATTAAAACAACCCATTTTAGATACGATATTAAATCCTTATTTTATTATTTAATATCATCAGGAATCATGTACATAGGAATATATGTCTTAACTAGAAATATGGGAGCAAGACTTTTAACAACTTTCTTACAAATTGCAATAGGAATAATAATCTATTTATTTTCAACAACAGTATTTAAAGTTAATCCTATAATTTTGTATTTAAGGAGTAAAAAGTTAAATTAATGGATATTATTAATAAATGAGGAGTGGTATTTTGAAAGGTATAATCTTAGCAGGAGGTTCAGGTACTCGTCTGTATCCTTTAACAAAAGCAACATCAAAACAATTAATGCCAATTTATGATAAACCGATGATTTATTATCCAATGTCCATTTTAATGTTGGCAGGGATCAAAGAAATATTGATTATTTCTACACCACAGGATATTCACCGATTCGAAGCGTTATTTGGTAATGGAAATGAATTAGGAATCAGTATTGATTATGCTGTTCAACCTAGTCCTGATGGTTTAGCGCAAGCATTTATTATTGGAGAAAAATTCATTGGTAAAGACAGTGTGTGTCTTGTTCTTGGAGACAATGTGTACTATGGTGGAGGCCTGTCCAAGATGCTTCAAAACGCTGCCTCAAAAGAAGCTGGTGCAACTGTCTTCGGTTATCATGTAAATGATCCAGAACGTTTTGGTGTAGTAGAATTTGATGAAAATATGAAGGCTATTTCTATTGAAGAAAAACCCGAAAATCCTAAATCAAATTATGCTGTTACCGGGCTATATTTTTATGATAATGATGTCATCGAAATTGCCAAGAATATTCAACCTTCACCAAGAGGAGAGTTAGAAATTACTGATGTAAATCAGGCTTATCTTGAAAAAGGTGGTCTTTCAGTAGAAGTAATGGGTAGAGGTTTTGCATGGTTAGATACTGGAACGCATGAGTCTCTATTAGAAGCCTCTACTTTCATTGAGACAATAGAAAAACGTCAAAATCTAAAAGTAGCTTGTTTAGAGGAGATTTCGTATCGTATGGGCTATATCACTAGAAAACAATTGATTGAATTAGCACAGCCTCTAAAGAAAAATCAATATGGTCAATATATGCTACGCTTAGCGGAGGAATTATAAGATATGGGAAAAATTAAAGTTACTGAAACAAAACTAAAAGACGTGAAACTGGTTGAACCAGCTATTTTTGGGGATCATAGAGGTTTCTTTACTGAGTCTTATTCGGAAAAAGATTTTAAAGAAGCTGGAATTGATACTGACTTTGTTCAAGACAATCATTCGTTGTCTACACAGGCTGGAGTATTACGAGGCTTGCATTTTCAAAAGGGTGAAGCAGCCCAAACGAAACTCATTCGTGTAGTGAGTGGAGCAGTATTGGACGTGATTGTAGACATGCGTAAAGGTTCCCCTACATATGGTCAATGGGAAGGTTACATCTTATCAGAGCACAATCATCGTCAATTATTGGTTCCTAAGGGATACGCCCATGGATTCGTTACATTGACGGACAATGTTAATTTTCTATATAAATGTGATAACTATTATAATACTGAAGCAGATGGTGGTATTAGTTTCTTATCACCAGATTTAGGTATTACATGGCCGATTGACATTGAAAAAGCTATTACATCTGAAAAAGATGCCAAACAACCAACTTTTAGTGAATTTGAGAAAGACAATCCATTTGTTTATGGTGAAGTTTAATGGGGGAGATATAATGAAAAAAATCTTAGTTACAGGCGGAGCTGGATTCATCGGTTCTAACTTTGTTCATTATGTAGTGAATAACCATCCTGAAATTCATGTGACAGTATTGGATAAGTTGACTTATGCTGGTAATAAGGAAAATATAGCTGAATTACCGTCCGATCGAGTAAAGTTAGTTATTGGAGATATTGCAGATTCAGAGCTAGTAGATGAACTGGTGAAAGAAACTGATACCGTGGTACATTACGCTGCGGAATCACATAATGATAATTCATTAAATGATCCTTTTCCATTTGTACAAACAAACATTATTGGAACATACACACTGATTGAAGCATGTCGTAAGCACAACAAACGTTATCATCACGTGTCAACTGATGAAGTCTATGGCGATTTACCATTACGTGAAGACTTACCGGGTCATGGAGATGGTGACGGTGAGAAATTTACAGATGAAACTCCTTATAATCCGTCTAGTCCATATTCATCTACTAAAGCAGGTTCCGATTTGTTGGTAAAGGCATGGGTACGTTCATTTGGATTACAAGCAACGATATCCAATTGTTCAAATAATTATGGACCTTACCAACATATTGAAAAATTTATTCCACGTCAAATTACAAATGTTTTAAGTGGTATCAAGCCTAAGCTTTATGGAGAAGGTAAAAATGTCCGTGACTGGATTCATACAAATGATCATTCTTCGGCAGTTTGGACTATCCTAACGAAAGGTCGCATTGGGGAGACATATTTGATCGGTGCAGATGGCGAAGAAGATAATAAAAGAGTGATTGAGTTGATTTTAGAATTGATGGGTCAACCAAGAGATGCCTACGAGCATGTGAATGATCGTTCTGGACATGATTTACGTTATGCAATAGATTCCAGTAAATTGCGAAAAGAATTAGGTTGGACACCGGAATTTACAAATTTTGAAGAAGGATTAGCAGATACAATCAAATGGTATTCTGAAAATCAATCTTGGTGGCAAGCCGAAAAAGATTCAGTAGAACAAAACTACGCGAAACAAGGTCAATAAAAAGTTAAGCAGGAGCAATCCTGCTTTTTTGAAAGGGAGAACAATATGATACTTCTTACAGGCGGAAATGGACAACTTGGAACTGAATTGAGACATTTGTTAGATGAGAAAAATATTGAATATATCTCAACAGATGCTGGGGAAATGGATATTACCGATGAGCAAGCGACAATGGCATTTATTCAAGAAGTGAAACCAACAGTGATTTATCATTGTGCAGCCTATACTGCTGTAGACAAAGCTGAAGATGAAGGCAAAGAGCTTGGTGAAAAAATAAATGTTGCTGGTACTAGAAATGTCGCATTGGCAGCTAAAGCGGTGGATGCAACGCTGGTTTATATCAGTACGGATTATGTTTTTGACGGAACTTTGAAAGATGATGAGTATAGTACTGATGCACAAACCAATCCTCAAAACGAGTATGGTAGAACAAAATTATTAGGCGAAGAAGCAGTTGAAGAAATTTTGGACAACTATTATATTATTCGTACTTCTTGGGTGTTTGGACAATATGGACATAACTTTGTTTTTACAATGCAGAAACTAGCTGAAACCAGAGATACCTTAACAGTGGTCAATGATCAATTTGGACGACCAACTTGGACGAGAACTTTAGCAGAATTCATGAGTTTTGTTATTGAGAAGAAAGCACCATATGGTATTTATCATTTATCCAATGATGAAAGCTGTTCATGGTACGAATTTGCGCAAGAGATCTTAAAAGACAATTCTAATGTAACAGTATTACCTGTAACATCTGAAGAGTTTCCTCAAAAAGCAAAACGTCCACAGTATTCAGTAATGAGTTTGAGTAAAGCTAAAGACTTAGAGTTTACAATTCCTAGTTGGAGAGAGGCATTGCAATCCATGCTTGCTTCGTTATAAAAATTTTGACTAGTGCAGTTTGAAAGGAAGAAGAAGAATGAAAATAACAGTTGCAGGTACGGGTTACGTAGGATTATCCAATGCGGTATTATTGGCTCAAAATAATGAAGTAATCGCACTAGATATTATTCAAAAGAAAGTAGATATGATCAATGCTCGTCAATCACCAATAGTAGATGAAGAAATTGAAGAGTATTTGACGACAAAAGAGTTGAATTTGACAGCTACTACAGATAATTTTAAAGCTTTCAAGGATGCTGAATATGTTATCATTTCTACTCCTACGAACTATGATTCAAAACTAAATTATTTTAATACTAGAACAGTGGAAGCTGTCATTGCTAATGTGCTATCTATTAATCCAGAAGCAGTGATGATTATCAAATCTACTGTACCAGTTGGATATACTGAACAGATTAAAGAAAAGTTTGATACAGAAAATATTATTTTTTCTCCTGAATTTTTACGAGAAGGTAAAGCATTATATGATAATTTATATCCTTCAAGAATCGTTGTAGGGGAACAAAGTGATCGTGCAAAAGTATTTGCTGATTTATTAGCAGAAGGTGCAATCAAAGAAGAGATTTCAACCTTATTTACAGACGCTACTGAAGCGGAAGCAATTAAGCTGTTTGCTAATACATATTTAGCGTTGAGAGTTGCGTATTTCAATGAATTGGATTCTTATGCAGAGATCCGTGGGTTGAATACGAAACAAATTATCGATGGTGTTGGTTTGGATCCGAGAATTGGCACCCATTACAATAATCCTTCATTTGGTTATGGTGGATACTGCTTACCAAAAGATACTAAGCAGCTTTTAGCAAATTATGCAGATGTGCCACAAAATATTATGTCTGCAATCGTTGATGCAAATAGAACTCGTAAGGATCACATTTCTGATATGATTCTTGCTAAACAGCCAAAAATCGTAGGAATCTATCGATTGACGATGAAGGCTAATTCAGATAATTTCCGTCAGTCGGCGATTCAAGGAATCATGAAACGAATCAAAGCTAAAGGTATTGAAGTAGTTGTTTATGAACCATCACTAGATACAGAAGATTTTTATAATTCCAGAGTTGTCAAGAATCTTGACGAATTCAAAAAGGTTTCTGATATTATAGTTTCTAATCGAATGGAGAAAGAATTAGAAGACATTGAAGAAAAAGTGTATACAAGAGATATTTTTGGCAAAGACTAATGACAAATAGTTGTAAGAAAAATGAAATTAATTGAGGCGATAGAATGAAGAGAGTTATAACATATGGAACATTTGATTTACTACATTATGGACATATTAATTTGTTGCGTCGTGCGAAAGAGCAAGGAGACTACTTGATAGTCGCTTTATCGACAGATGAATTTAATTGGAATGAGAAACAGAAAAAATGCTACTTTTCTTTTGAGAAGAGAAAGCAACTTTTAGAGGCGATTCGTTATGTAGATTTAGTTATTCCAGAAAATGGTTGGAACCAGAAAATAACAGATATTAGTCAGTATCATATTGATACCTTCATTATGGGAGACGATTGGACAGGAGAATTTGATTTTGTTAAAGAAAAAACAAGTGCGGAAGTGATTTATCTTTCCAGAACACCTGAAATTTCTACAACACAGATCAAAAAAGACTTAGGCTTAGAAAGTAAAAATTAGTGAATATTGCGAATGAATAAAGCCGCATGTGCAGAATAATGAGCCAGTATTTGCAGAGGATTAAGCAACAATTACGTGTAAGGGAACCACTCAAATTTTTTAGCTGAATAAAAGAAACCTCTTGTATAATGATATTGTGTTAACGACAGGTATAAAATGGTTCTTTCCTGATTTAGATGCTAAAGTGTCAAGGTGCATACGTCGGCAAAAAAGAGCCACTGCGTCGGAACTTAAAGAGCCATCAAAATCGGTCATTATTGAGCCACACGAATCGGAGCTTGAAACCAGTTCCGATTTTTTTTGTATTCATGATATAAATAATTGATGGAGTTCTTCCGTAAGGTAAGCGCCGTATACCAGAGTACCTAAAAACAAAGTCCACCTTCGATTATACTTTGAGTACAAAGAAAAATCGGAGGTGGTTTCTTTATGAAGGAAAACCGAGAAGTGGTTCAATGATATCCGCCACAGGAAATTACCAGCAGTGACATAGTTATTACCACCTAGTGACACCGATATTACCAGTGAGTGCCAGACAATGAGTATTGCGGACAGTTTGAGCCACTCATGCGGAATTTAGAGCCAGCGAGTGCGGGAGATAAAACCGGTCAATGCGGAAGATAAGGCCACTGATATATCTTATTATATCAGTGGCCTGCCATTATTCTTCTAACACACTCTCTATAATGGTTAGTGCCAGTTTTACCATATCATCATCGGATGGTTCTACATCTTCTAAATAGAACGGGAGTAACTTTTCTTCAATTTCCATCATTATTTCGTCCGGCAAATAATTTCGAAAATAGTAGAGTGCAATTCTAACTTCCACTTCTACAGAGATCATTTCGTCACCCTCAAACCATGTCTTTCGCGCATAGAGACTTCTCCATCAATTAAAATACTATAGGAATCATGCACGATACGGTCAAGAATCGCATCAGCTACAAGAGCATCACCGAGTTTTTCATACCATCCT